>CAZVDJ010000057.1:0-13698 GCA_964626245.1 uncultured Gemmatimonadaceae bacterium | reverse complement strand
AGCGCAGCGGCTCGCGGCGGCGTTGCGCCTGGCGGTGCATCGCGTGACGCAAGGCGCCAACGGCACCCACCGCCAGCCCGACCGCGATGAGCAACGTTCCCCACTGCGTCTGCGCCGAGTGGAAGTCGGTGCGCGCAACCCAGCTCTCTCCCATCGGCGCCGGGTAGGTCCCGTTGGCCAGCGCGGTGAGCGCCTGGCGCCCCATCGCGAACAGCGCCACGCCGGCGGTGAGCAGGACGGCGGCGATGATGTCGACGACGCGATCCTGGCGCCGAACGGTCGCGGAAGGTGTGGGCTCGGTCACGATCGAGGGGCGGAGGAAGCCCGGGAGGGCGAGGGACGGGGAGCAGGCCGACGAACGCCCCCGCTCGATGGAGGCGCTCTCGCCGCGAGAGAGACGATGGACCGTGTCGCGACGGCACGGCGACGTGACGCCTGCGTGACGGCGATCGCTAACGTGGTGGCTCCCGCATCACGAAGCCAACCCGTTGCAGCGCTGCGCCTTGCGCCTCGTGATCAGTCGGCGCCCGGCGTTGCCGGCGGGGGTGCCCCGTCGTCATAGGAGTTGATGCCGACCTCGCCAATGCCGCCCAACCCGCCTCAGCCGCTCAACGCGCCGCACCGCGATGCGCCCGACGGCGCGGGCGCCACGCGCAACGCGCGGCGACGCGCGGCACGCCGGTCGACGGCACTCGTCAGGCGCGCCGCGATGCTGCTGGCGGGGATCGTCGTGGTGGGGGCGGCAAGCCGGGCCGTGGTCGCGGGCGAGGTACGCGCCGCGTTCGGCGCCGCGCCCGCCGCGGCGCCCCTGCGCGCCGAGCTGGTCAACGTCCCGGTGGTGCGCAACGGAGCGGTCGGGACGGCCGATGAGGCGGCGTTCGCCGCGCTCGACCTGGAGTCCTTCTCGGGACGCTCGGGCGACCTCCGCATGCGCTTCCTGTCGCTCGCAGAGCTCGACTCCGTGCCCGCCCTGTCCCGCGTCGTGGGTGACGTCCTGCGCCAGCCTGGCCTCCACCCGTTCGGCCGCAGCGCCGACTCGGCCTTCGCCGTGGTCACGCTCACGCCGTGGGAGCGCAAGCTCGGGAGCCACGTGAACGGCTACCACATGGGCTACTGGCCCGGTGAGCGCCGCGCCGTCGGCAACGGCTACGAGAATCCGGATGGCTTCATCGAGGTGCCGCGCGAGCACGCCGACGCGAGACTCTCCACGCACTTCACGCTGCGCGACTTCCTCACGCACGACCAGGCGCACGTGTGGCCCAAGTACCTGGTACTGCGCGAGGAGCTGATCGACAAGCTGGAGCTCGTCCTGGATGCGCTGGGCGCCTTTGGAGTCGCCACTGAGCATGTCGTGGTCCTCTCGGGCTTCCGCTCGCCGCAATACAACGCGCGCGGCGCGGGCGAGGGGATGGCGCGCTCGTCTCGCCACCAGTTCGGCGACGCCGCCGACATCATCATCGATGCCAACCGCGACGGCCGGATGGACGACCTGAACCTGGACGGCCGAGTGGACTTTGCCGACCTGCGGGTGCTCGACCGCGCCGTGGGGCTGGTGGAGCACAAGCATCCCGACCTGGTGGGCGGGTTGGGGCTGTACCACGAGATGGGCCCCAGCGGGCCGTTTGCGCACATCGACGTGCGCGGAACGCGCGCGCGCTGGACGGGTGGTGGCCGCAGCCGCGGCTCGCACGCAGGGGTGGCCGGCGGCTGGAGTGTGACCGCCTCGGTTGCTCGCCCGTCTGGAAAGTGCCAGGCCGATGGCGCTATGGCCGTCCTCTGCCAGGGAAGCCGGTAGGCGGCAGACCTGCAGGGGACGGGCCTAGCAGACGAACGGGGTGGTGCCACGCGCACCACCCCGTTCGTTTTCCAACCCTGTCCGGCGCGCCGTCTAGCGATCGGGGCGCGGGAACTGGTACAGCCACGAATCGTGGAGGCGCCCCACCTTGATCGCGTTCTTTCGCGCCAGGTGGCCGAGCGTGAAGCCGACCTTCTCCAGGACGCGCGCCGATTCGGGGTTGTAGGTGAAGACGTTGGCGGTGAGATGCTGGAAGTCGGTGTGCGACCAGAGCCACTCGACGAGCCCGCGCACCGCCTCGGTTGCCAGGCCGCGACCGCGCGCTTCAGCCGCAACCCAATAGCCCACTTCGGCTTGCACGCGGTGAATGTCCTCGCCGGGCATGAAGTTCACGCCACCCATCACGACGTCATCGACCGCGATCGCGAAGTTCCGCTCGGGATCCTCGGCGGTGACGCGGGCAATGAAGGCGTGTGCGTCGTCGAGCGTGTACGGATGCGGAAAGCGATCGCGCACCATGATCCAGACGGTGCGATCGTTGGCCGCCATCGCCAGCCGTTCGGCATCGGAGGGGCGCCATGAGCGAATGGTGCACTGGGTGAGCGCGAGGTGCATGAGCGGGGTGTCGCTTGTGTCGGAGGGGGGCGACGGTACATTCGCGCCGAAACCCCACGGGAACCAGCCATGCTTCCGCTCCCGCGCCCACTCACGGCGCCTCGCTTTCAGCGCCGGCTCACGGCGCCTCGCTTTCGGCGCCGGCTTGCGGCGCCTCGCCCCCAGCGCACGCTCGCGACCATTGCCAGCGTCGCGGCGCTTGCCGCCACGCAGGTCGCGGCACTGGCGCTCCCTGCCCCGGTTGTGGCGCAACCGCGCGCGGACGGGGCACCCATCGCGATCACCGCCCGGTGGGTCTTCGACGGCACGCAGCTGCGCGAGCGCGCCACCGTCGTGGTGCGCGGGCGCCAGATCACCAGCATCGGCCCGCTCCCTGCCGGCTTTCGCGGGACGCGCTACGACCTGGGCGAGGCCACGCTCCTCCCCGGCCTCATCGACGTGCACACGCACCTGACGTGGTACTTCAACGCGCAGGGGCGCTTTCACACGAACGCCGACGGCGAGACGCCGACCCAGGGGGCGATTGCCGCGGCGGGGAACGCCTACGCCACGCTCATGGCGGGGATCACCACCACGCAGTCGCTGGGGTCGGCCGAGGACAGGGAGTTGCGCGACGCCATCGCGCGCGGGGCGATTCCCGGCCCCCGCCTGCTCACCTCGCTAGGGTCGCTGAGCGAGACGAGCGGGACGCCTGACGAGCTGCGCGAGAAGGTGCGCGCCTTCAAGGCGCGCGGCGCCGATGTCATCAAGCTCTTCGCCTCCAGGTCCATTCGCGAGGGCGGCGCGCAGACGATGACCGACGCGCAGCTGCATGCCGCCTGCGACGAAGGCCACCGCCAGGGGCTGCGCGTCCTGGTGCACGCGCACGCCGCCGAGGCGATGCTGGCGGCGGTGACGGCGGGGTGCGACCAGATCGAGCACGGGATCTTTGCCACCGACGAGGTGCTGCAGCTGATGGCGCAGAAGGGGACGTACCTTTCGCCGCAGTGCGGGCTCGTCTTCCGCAACTACCTGGACAACCGCGCGCGCTACCAGGGCATCGGCAACTACAACGACGCCGGCTTCAAGTCGATGGAGGAGTCGCTCCCGCTGGGGGTGGCGGCGGTGCGCCGCGCCACGCGCACGCCCGGGCTCAAGGTCGTCTTCGGCACCGACGCGGTGGCCGGCTCCCACGGGCGCAACGCGGACGACCTGATCTGCCGCATGCACGAGGCGGGGCAGCCTCCGCTGGAGGCGCTGGCCGGCGCCACGTCGCTCGCCGCGCAGTCGTTGCGTCTGGCGGACTCGCTCGGCACGCTCGCGCCGCGCATGCTGGCCGACATCATCGCCGTGCCCGGCGACATCAGGAGCGATCCCACGCTGCTGCGGCGCGTCTTCTTCGTCATGCGCGACGGTCGCGTCTATCGCAACGAGAGGGGGCGGTGAGCGCGCGGCGCATGCTGCCGGCCGCCCTGGCGCTGGTGGCGACCACGGCCGCCGCGCAGGAGGGGCGGGGGCGCGGGGCCATGGTGGAGTGGCCCACCTACGGCGGCGATGCCGGTGGCATGAAGTACTCGCCCCTCGCCGACATCCATCGCGACAACGTGGAGCGACTGGCGCCGGCGTGGCGGTGGGACACCGGCGACCCGGCCAGCCCGCCGGCCGACTCGGGACAGCGCGCTCGCCCGGGGAACTTCCAGGCGACGCCGCTGATGCTCAACGACACCTTGTACCTGCCCACGCCGCTCAACGTGGTCGTCGCGCTCGATGCCAACACGGGGCGCGAGTACTGGCGCTTCGATCCGGGAGCGTACCGGGCCGGCCAGCCGTCCAACGGCACGGGCTTGGTGCACCGCGGCGTGGCCCAGTGGAGCGACGGACGTTCGCGCCGGATCTTCATCAACTCGCGCTGGCGGTTGATTGCGCTCGACGCGTCGACGGGGAAGCCGGTGGCCTCGTTCGGCACCAACGGCGAGATCGACCTCACCGCGCAGCTCGACCGCCCGGTGAATCGCCGGCACTACACCAACACGTCGCCGCCGGTGGTGTGGGGCGACCTGGTGATCCTGGGGAACGGCGTGGGTGACCGGCTGGCGTACAAGAACGATCCACCGGGCGACGTGCAGGCGTTCGACGTGCGAACCGGCAAGCGCGTCTGGGCCTTTCGCACCGTTCCCGTCCCGGGCGAGTTTGGCAACGAGACGTGGCAGGACGAGTCGTGGCGCTTCA
The DNA here is from genome assembly GCA_964626245.1 of uncultured Gemmatimonadaceae bacterium. Taxonomy (GTDB): domain Bacteria; phylum Gemmatimonadota; class Gemmatimonadetes; order Gemmatimonadales; family Gemmatimonadaceae; genus SCN-70-22. Next base: position 9,080 of record CAZVDJ010000057.1, on the reverse strand, counting down.
CCGGCCACACGAATGTCTGGGCCCCGTTCACCGTGGACTCGGCGCGCGGCATCGTCTTCCTCCCGGTGGGAACGCCCAGCAACGACTGGTACGGCGGTCGGCGCAAGGGTGAGAACCTCTTTGGCGAGGCCATCGTGGCGCTGGACGCGCGCACGGGGCGGCGCCTGTGGCACTACCAGACGGTGCATCACGGGCTGTGGGATTACGACCTCCCCGCCCCGCCTAACGTGGTGACGATCCGGCGCGGCGCCGCCCGCATCGACGCCGTCCTGGTCCCCTCCAAGCAGGGGTGTGTCTTTGCCTTCGACCGCGTGACCGGGGCGCCGCTCTGGCCCATCGAGGAGCGGCGCGTTCCGCCAAGCGACGTGCCGGGCGAGGCAGCGTGGCCCACGCAGCCCTTCCCCACCCGGCCGGCGCCGATAGCGGCGCAGGGATTCGGCGAGGACGACGTCATCGACTTCACGCCCGCGGTGCGCGACGCGGCGCTGGCCAAGCTGCGGCAGTATCGCTTTGGGCCGCTCTTCACGCCGCCCACGCTGCAGGGGACGGTGACCAACCCCGGCGCCATCGGCGGTGCCGGGTGGGGGGGAGCCGCCTACGATCCGGCAACGAGCACCTTGTACGTCAAGGCGACGAACAACCCCGCGCTCTGGAAGCTGGCGCGCCGCGCCGCGCCATCGGACACCAACGACAACGACTACTTCACCGACGTGGGTGGGTATTCGCTGGGCGTGGTGGTGCCCGGGTTCGAGAAGGACGCCGAGGGACGGAACGTCCCGCCGCTGCCGCTCAACAAGCCGCCGTACGGCGTGCTGACGGCCATCGACATGGCCACCGGCGAACATCGCTGGCAGGTGCCCATCGGCGACACGCCGGCGGTGCGCAACCATCCGGCGCTGCGCGGCGTCGCGCTGCCACCGGCGTTAGGCGTGGCGGGGGCGCCGGGGCCGGTGGTGACGGGCGGGGGGCTCCTCTTCCTGACCGGTGGCGGGAATACGCTCTACGCGCTGGACACGCGCGACGGGCGCACGCGCTGGTCGCACGACCTGGAGACGGTGGGCTATGCCAACCCGATGACATACCGCACGCGGAGCGGGCGGCAGTTCGTGGTCGTCGCGACGGGGGTGGGGGCGGGAACGTCGCTGCGCGCCTTCGCGCTTCCCAGCGGACGGTGAGGGGCCGCACCGGGCGGCCGTAACAATCGCCATCCCGGGGCCGTAAGGTGCCCCGTGGAGCACACCATGGAGACTCTCCTCAGCGTGGCCCTGGGGCTGGGACTCGCCGCCGCGGCGGGCCTTCGGGTCTTTGTCCCGGTCTTCGGCGTGGGGCTCGCCGCGCACTTCGCGGCGCTCCCGCTCTCGCCGTCGTTCGCGTGGGTGGAGACCACTCCTGCACTCATCGCGTTCGGCACCGCCACCGTGCTCGAGATCGGCGCCTACTACGTCCCGTGGCTCGATCACGCGCTGGACGTGGTGGCAACGCCGGCCGCCGTTGTTGCCGGCGTGATCGCGAGCGCCGCGGTGATCACCGACCTTCCACCCGTCGTGACGTGGACGGTCGCGCTCATTGGCGGTGGCGGGGCGGCGGGGCTCATGCAGATGCTCTCCGTGGGCGCGCGACTCAAGTCGACGGCAACCACCGCGGGGCTGGGCAATCCGGTGGTTGCCACGGGAGAGAGCGCCGGCGCCATTGCCATCACGGCCGTTGCCCTGCTGGTGCCGGTCGTGGCGCTCCTGGTCCTGCTCGCCGTGCTCGTTGGCGGCGTGCGCTTTGCTCGTCGCCGCCTGTCCCGACGAGCGCTTTCCACCTGACGGACGAGGGGCGGCACTCGGCTCCGTCGAAGGCGATGGTCCTGCACGGTTGGCCTGCACGGTTGCATCGAACGGCTGTCTTGCACGGTTGTCCAGTCGGTCTCACCCTCACGCCCCACGGAGCGACACATGGGACTTCTCTACTCCTGCCTTGCCGGACTGCTGGTCGGCTTCATCGCGCGCGCGCTCTTCCGCGGCGACGACTCGATGGGGCTGCTCAAGACGATGTTGCTGGGAATGGGCGGCGGTTTCGTCGCCGGGGTGCTGGGGCGGATCGTGGGCTGGTACCCGCCGGGTCAGGGGGCCGGGCTCATCGCCTCGGTGCTGGGCGCCATGCTCCTGCTCTGGCTGTTCCGCAAGAGCGGGGCGCGCACCTGATGCCACACGGCCGAGCGCTGCGCGATGCGCGCCACTGTGTGCACGCGCGCATCGCGCGCGCTCGGCTGGCGGCGCCGCCAGCGCCGTCAGCTGCATGGTCCACCGCCGCCCTCGTCGTGGCGGTGGTCCTTGCAGCCATCGCCCAGCCTGCCCGGGCCCAGGTCGCGCGCCAGACCGATGCCGACCACTACACGCGGTACGAGCTGCTGGCCCCGGGGAGCGCGAAGTTCCGCATCCTGTACGAGGTCACGGCCACCACGGCCGGGGCCACGCGCTACTTCAATGTCATTCGCAAGGGGAGCGTCGCCACCGACGAACGCGTGACCGACCGCATGACCGGGAAGCCGCTGGCGTTCCAGGTCGTGAGCGGCAGCGTGGCGCGCGCCGGCGGCGTCGTGAATGCCGATCCATCGGGCGAGTACATCCAGGTGTCGCTCGCGCGCCCCGTCCCTCACGACGGCGAAGGACGCATCCTCATCGACAAGACGTACGAGGACGCCGCGAGCTACCTGGCCGGCGGCGACTCGCTCGTCTTCACCCGCTCGCTCGGCATCCAGCGCAACGCGGTGGTCCTTCCGGCGGGATACGATCTGGAGTCGGTCAACTATCCGTCGCAGGTGCTTACCGAGGCGGATGGCCGCGTGGCGGTGTCGTTCCTGAACACCGGCGTGGGGGCGGTACCGCTGGTGGTGAAGGGGCGAAAGGCCGCGCGCCCCATGGGGAACGCGTCGCGTGGTGGCGCCCCGGCGGCGCGACTCGCCGAGCGGGCGCACCAGGACCGGGAGATCGTCTACTTCCTGCAGCAGCCCGAGACGCACGCCTTCGACCTGTATCACGACTACACAGAGTCGCGCCCGGGGGTGGACAAGTACCTCAACGTCGTGCGCGCGGGGAGCACGGTCTCGCGCCCGTCGGCGCGCATCCTCGACACCGGCGAGTCGCTCAGGGTCCGCACGCTCAAGGGAAGTGCGATCACCGCCGCGTCCATCGACATCGGCGCCCCCGTGACGGCGGAGAGCGAGGTGGTCGTGATCGACTTCACGCCGGTCCGCGCGGGTGAGTCGATCCGCCTGCGGATTGCCGAGACGTACACCGACCCCGCGCGCTACGCGCTGAAGGGCGACACGCTGGTGTGGGACCGCGCCTTTGGCCGGCCGGCCAACGCCATGGTGCTGCCGGCCGGGTGGGCGCTGGCCAACTGCTCGGTGCCGGCCTCCGTCAGCCGCACGGACGACGGGCGCGTGCGGCTGGACTTTTTGAACCCGCGAAACGACGAGATTGCGGTGCTGGTGACGGCGGTGCGGCGGTAGGTCTCAGGGGACGATCTTCCCGACGCGGAACGGATCGCGCACGGGGTCCCTGGCCGGCGCGAGGCGGCGCGACGCCTGCACCATCTTCTCCACTTCCTCCATCAGCCGCGCGTTGTTCAGCACCACGCCGTCCTTGATGGTGTGCACGATCCCCTTGGTTCGGAACATCTTCCCGTCCTTGTCCAGCGCCAGGTCGCCGAAGGAGTAGAGGTACTTGAGGTTGGCCGCCGGGTTTCCGTCCACGAGGAGGAGGTCGGCCTTGTAGCCCGGGCGCACCAGCCCGAGCGACGGCTCACCCAGCGTGAGCGCCGAGTTGCGCGTGGCCGACTTGATCACCTCGAGCGAGTGGAGCCCCGTCTCGCGCGTAAGTTGCAGCTCGCGGATCGTCGAGAAGCCGGGCGTGGCCCAGATGTAGTTGTCGTCGGTGCCGAAGGCGACGCGCCCCCCGCGCTTGTTGAACTCGTAGATCAGGTCGCCCCACAGGCGGAAGGCCGACGTCCAGTAGTACTCGTCGTCGCTCGTCCAGTCGTAGTGGAACGCGCCGTGGTAGGCCGGGTTGGGAAGGTTCCAGTTCCACAGCGCCTGGTGCGTGTACTTGTCGGTCCACGGGAGCGACGTGGCACGCAGGATGTCGCGGTTGGCCTCATACACCACGCGGGTGGGGAGCATGGTCACGCCGCACTTCACCAGCGAGTCGGCCACCTCGGTGAGGAGCTTCTCCTTGTCGGTGTACGTCCACACGCGCCCGGCCTCGCGGAAGCGATCATTCTCGTTTCCGAAGTTGTAGTTGCGCGGGAAGTCCTGCGTCTTGTTGGCGAGCGCCGACTCGGCGTAGCCGTAGTGGTGCTCGATCATGGTGATGCCACTGCACGCGGCGCGCACCGCCTGCGTGACGGCGGTGTTGGACGGCTGCAGGTGGAACGAGGTGATCATCCCGTTCTCCTTCGCCGCCTTGGCAATGGCCGCGACCAGCTCCAGCGACCAGCCGAGCGGGTCCATCGAGATCACGCGCAGCCCGTTGGCCGCCATCGCCTTCACCACCTGTGGCGCCATGGCCGGGTCGTCCAGCTGCCGGCGGTTGAAGCTCGTCCCCGTGCCGTACGACGTCAGCGGGTACATGCGCGGCGCGATGATCTCGTTGGCGGCGCTCTTCTTCGCCTGCTCCATCGCGTCGTCGTACCCGCGGTCGGCGGCATTGACCATCGTGGTGACGCCCATCGCCAGCTTCAGGTAGTAGACGTACTCGATCTCCTGTGGCAGCTGGCGGATGTGCGTGTGCAGGTCGACCATCCCCGGCATCACGTACATCCCGTTCGCCTCGATGATGCGATCGCCCGTCACGCGCGGGCGCGCCCCGGCGCGCTCGGCGGCCACGGGATCGAACGGGATCATCTGGGTGATGGTGTTCCCCTCGATCAGGATGTCGTACGGACCCGTCGGCGGACCGCCGTGCCCGGCAATCACCATCGCATTGCGGATCACGAGCGACTTGTACGGCCCCTCGCCCAGGTCACCGAAGGTGCGCGTCACGACGGCGGGGGCGGCTGGCGCGGCGGCCGGTCGCTGCTGCGCCATCGAGAGGACGGGGAGCAGCGCGGACAGCAGGGCGGCGGCCAGTGGCGCGCGCGGGAAGGATGGACGGTGCGACATGAGGACGTTGGCTGGGCGACGCGTGACGACGGGGTGTGCAGTGGCGGGAGACTACCGCGCCAACGCACACCCCGGAAGGATGGTTGAGAGCGCCGCTACCTGAGCGCCGAGTAGACGAACGTCTTGAAGGGATCGCCCAGCCGCACCGGGACGCCGAACGTGTTCGTGAAGACCAGCCCGACGAGCCGCTCCCTGGGGTCGGCCCAGTAGGTGGTGTTGAACGCGCCACCCCACTCGAACGAGCCGACCGTCAGTGGACTCTCGCCGTCGTTCTCGACGGTTTCGAGGCCGAAGCCAAGTCCATGCTTGGGGGTCATCGCCCCCACCTGGTTCGTGAGCATCAACTCCACCGTCTTGCGTCCCAGCAGGCGCACGCCGTCGAGCTCTCCGCCGTTGAGGAAGAGCTGCAGGAAGCGCGCATAGTCGGCGGTGGTGGAGACCAGTCCGCCGCCGCCGGAGAAGTAGGTCACGCGCCGAAGCGGGAAGTCGGGATGCGTCAGTCCGCCCTCGGGCGCATGCCAGGCGACGAGCTTGTCGTCCTGCATCTGGTGCAGCGCCACGAGCCGCGAGCGCTTGTCGGCAGGCAGCTCGAACCAGGTGTCGCGCATGCCCAACGGCTCGAAGATGCGCGTGCGCAGGAAGCGGTCGAAGGGCATGCCCGACCACACCTCGACCAGGCGCCCCAACACGTCGATGGAGAGCGAGTAGCGCCATTCGGCTCCCGGGTCGGCGCGCAACGGGAGCTTGGCCAGGGCGTCGATGCGATCGGCCAGGACGTCCCCTTCACGCCCTAACGCGGTGATCCCTGCCTTGGCATAGATCGCCTTGAACTCATCGCTCCCGATGTCGGCGTAGTCGAGCCCGGACGTGTGCGTGAGCAGCTGCCGGATCGTCATGCGCCCGCGCGCCGGTCGCGACTCGTAGCTGGAGTCGGCCGCATTGAACTTCGTGAGGACCGTGGGCTTGGCGAAGGCGGGAAGGTAGCGTTGCACGGGATCGTCGAGCTGGAAGCGCCCTTCCTCCCAGAGCATCATCGCCGCCAGCGAGGTGATGGCCTTGCTCTGCGACGCGATGCGGAAGATGTCATCGGTGCGGAGCGCCCCGGGCTTGTCCAGTTCGCGCACGCCAAAGGCCTTGTGATACGCCACCTGCCCGTCCTTCACCAGGAGCACGACCGCGCCCGGGATCTTGCGCTCGGCGACGAGCGATTCGATCCAGCTGTCGATGCGGGAGAGGCGCTCGGGGAGGAAGGCGGCGGTCGCCGATGTCGCTGCGGAAGTGGCGCGAGGCGACAGTTCCTGGGCGCCAGCCGGCTGGCCGGCAGCGAGCGCGAGCGCGAGGCCAGCGGTGGTGATCAGCGAGACGCGAGGGGGCATTGGCGTGGTCCGGGTAACGGGGCGTGAACGTGAAGCTGCGCGCGGTCGGTGACCGCACGCAAGCACGAGTGAGGTACGCCCGGGGGAGGCCACTGGATCGCGCGCGGCGTACCCGCGGCACCAGCGGAGCCGGGCTCGAGCGCCGATGTCCAACTCGCCGCACCTGCGACGCCATCCGGGGTGGAGCACGACCCATCGTCGGCTCCCCATTCACTCCCTCGACCCTGGATGCCGCCGTGAAAACGCCCGCCACCCTCGCCTGCTCGCTCGCACTGGGCACCCTCCTGCTCGCGTGTCGTGAGGCGCCCGTCGCCTCCCTCGCGCCGGGCCTTTCTCCCGCAACGACGGCCCGCGCGGCTGGCGCGGCGACGGCCGGTTGCGACATCTCGTGGATGCTCGGCGTCGACGGCGACTGGAGCGATTCCACCAACTGGGCGCCGTCGCGTCCACCAACCGGCAGCGACCGAGTGTGCTTCACGGCGAACGGCATCTACACCGTCACCCTCTCCAGCCACGACACCGTCGAGACGCTGATGATCGATGACAACTCCGGGGTCACGCTCGATGCCGGGTCGACCTACACCATCACCACCGACTCCCTCCTGGTGAAGGGGCTCGGGCGGCTGACGATGGTGGGATGCGCCGATCTCTCCAGCGGTTTCAGCGACGTCATCGGGACTTTCGAGGCGACGCCGTCCACCGCCTGCGGCAGCAGCATCTTCGTCGGGACGCTCGCCGGCTCCGGGCTGGTCACGCTGCAGGACGCCACGCTGTCGTCCATCGCGTTCATGAACGGGGGCGAATTGCGCCTGACGGGCACGAGCATGATCAACTTCGGAACGGGCGTTGGCGTGGTCTCGGCCGGGACCATCACCGGGACCGGCACGCTCCTGCTCACGACGGTGGACACGTTGATCTGGAACGGAGAGCAGCTGCCGGCCCGGGACGCGGTCACGCACCGCGCGCGCGTGCGGGTTGATGCCGGCCGGTTCCTGCTTCCCACCGGCGGCAGCGGGGTGTCGGGGGCGATCGACGTGGTCGGTGGCGCCACGGCGCAGTCGGCGCACTTCGTCACCGGCGACGTGCCCGCTGGCGTGGACCTGGGGCTGGCCACGTCGGGCTACTACGTCCTGGAACACCAGGCGCCGAGCGTGACCACGCGTTACACCGTGAAGGGGCAGCTCACGCTGGCACCGAGCAACGGCCCGCTCACCGTCGAGGTGGACACCCTGGTCGTGGCCAACCGGCTGATGACGGCGTTGCAGGCGAGCGTCCTCGACACCTATCGCTTCGAGAATCGCGGACGCGCCGACCTGACCGCGCCGCTGCACCTGGCGGCTACCTGGCTGCAGTCCGTCCCCGCCTTCTCCTCGCACGAGAACCGGGGGACGATCGCCACCACCGGCAGCGGCCAGCTGGAGATCGGGACGTTCGCCTACTTCGCCCTGAACCCGGCGGCCCGGTTCACCGGGCGCCTGGTGCTGGACGACGGCGAACTCACGGGCGACGGCACGCTGGACGTGGTGGAGTCGCGCGGTGGCAGGATTGCCCCGGGGACCGGGTGGGGCGGCATCGGGACGATCACCATGACGTCGCTGCACCTCTCGCAGTCGAGCGACGTGTCGCTCGAGGTGGGCGGGGCGGCCAACGGCGCGTCGGACCGCGTGCGACTGACCGGGACGGCGCAGCTGGGCGGGACGCTCGACGTCCGCAACGTGAACGGCTTTGCAGGCGGGCGATGCGGAGACGTGGTGCCCGTGATCACCGGCACCACCGCGGGCTTCGCCAGCGGACACTTCACACAGTACCAGGGGATGCAGCTCGCCGCCGACCGCGAATGGCGACTGGCGTCCGCGTCCACGGCACAGTCGCTGGTCGGGTTCGATCCGCGGGTCGACCTCTCCGTCGCGCCGGACTCCCTTCCGCTGGCCGAGGGCGGCGCCGCCGGTGCGGTGAGCGCCTGCCTCGGGCGTCTCGCGCCCACCGCCGACGTGAACGTCACCATCACGCCGCGCGCGCGCGAGGTGACGACGACCCCATCGCTGCTCACGTTCACTCCCTCCAACTGGGCCCTGCCGCAGCCGCTGACCGTGCAGGCCATCGACGATGCGCGCGCGGAGGGGCCGCACGTCGACTCCGTGCGATTCGTCCTCGCCAGCGCGGACCCTCGCTACACCGGCGTGGCGCGACAGGAGCTTGCCGTGCCACTCACGGACAACGACCCGGCGGTGGACCTCGCGCTGTCCCTGGTGACGATCGACTCCATCGCCAGCGTCAACGAACAGCTGGACGCCCGCTTCCGCATCACGAACGCCGGGCCCGGCGCCTCACGCGGCAGCACCTTCAACGTGCGCCCCATGGCGGGGCTGGCCTTCGTGAGCAGCAGCGCCGGCGTGACGTGCACCGCCACGGCCACCGCGCTCACCTGCACCGTGGGCGCGCTGGCGGCGGGCGCCAATACCGAGTTTGTCCTGCTCGTCCGGGCGACGTCCGCAGGGGTGCACAGCAACACCGGACGGGTCAACGGGCGCGACTACGACCCCAACACCGTCGAC
>CAZVDJ010000056.1:0-13767 GCA_964626245.1 uncultured Gemmatimonadaceae bacterium | reverse complement strand
GCGGCGCCGGACCCTCGCCGGCCGTCGTCAGGTGCAAATGCCGACGCGGCGCCGCTCGAAGCGCCGCGCCGCGAACTCCTCCACCATGAAGGCCGCCAGGTCACCGGTGGGAAGCGCCTTGGGGCGCGCGGGCATGACGTCCGCCGCCACGCGATACACGCCGGTCGCCTCCGCATCGGGAATGTCGGGGGGGCACGCGTACGTCCACGCCAGCGGCGACGCCCGCAGGAATTCCCACGCCGCGTGGTGCTCGGCGGTGACCTTGCGAAAGACCTCGGGGTAGCCGGGCTGTTGGCTGCGCAGCCCGGGGCCCGTGGTGGAGTCCAGCACGCCGCCGCCCCCGACCGCCACGAGGCGGTCGATCCCGGCCAGTTGCAGCGCCTCCACGATGGTGCGCATCCCCTGCGAGCGCGTCGTCCCGGGATCGGCGGTGGTACCACCGCCTAACGCCACGAGCGCCCCCGCCGTCCCGTGCACCGTGCGCGCCACCGCGTGGGGGTCGAGCACGTCACCCGCCAGGATGGTGAGCCCGTCGCGCGGCGCCAGGCGCGCCGGGTCACGCACCAGCGCCTGCGCGGTCTGCCCGGCGGCGAGCGCCGCCTCCAGCAGGCGGCGCCCCGTGCGCCCGGTGGCGCCGAAGAGGGCGATGCAGCTCACGGGGACGATCCGGCCCGCCGGAGGTGCTGCCTACTTGTAGAGCCAGTAGGGCTTCGTCTTCGCCTCGAACTCCTTCGCCTCGCGCTCGAAGATGGGAAGGAGCGCCTCGATCCCCCCTTCCTTCTCCACCGCCTCGCGCACCCGCGGGCCGCCGGCCAGCCGGTCAATGGCGTCGCGGCGCCACTGGAACTCGCCCGTGTGGCGCTTGTAGATCTCGCGCAGCAGGTGCAACCCCACCTGCTGCGGCTTCACCGCCTCGCGGTCGCTCACCACCGTCACGATCACCGGCACCGTGAGCCCACCGTGCTTGTAGCCCGCCTCCACCTTCTGCGTGGTGGCGTCAAAGACCACGCCGGGGAGCTTCTTGGCGTTGAGCGTCTTGGCAATGCCGGCCGCGTCGAGCCACGGCGCGCCCACCATCTGGAAGGGCATCTCCATCCCGCGCCCCTCGTTGAGGTTGGTCCCCTCGAAGAGGCACGTTCCCGTGTACAGCACCGCCGCGTCACCCGAGCGGATGTTGGGCGACGGATTCACCCAGGCGATTCCGGTCTCGTTCCACCACATCGAGCGGGTGTAGCCCTGCATGGGGATCACGGTGATGTCGGCCTTGAGCTGCCCCGTCCCCACCAGGTAGCGCGCCAGCTCGCCCACGGTGAGGCCATAACGAGTGCTCACCGGATACCACCCCACGAACGAGCGGTACTTGGGATCGAGCACGCCGCCCTCGAAGATGTCGGCGCGCACCAGGTTGGGGCGGTCCAGGACGATGAACGGCTTCTTGGCCGCTTCGGCGGAGAGCGCCATGGTCCACTGGTACGTGTAGAAGCGCGCCCCCACGTCCTGGATGTCGAAGAGGAGGACATCGACGTCCTTGAGCATGTCCGCCGTGGGGACGCGCGTGTCGCCGTACAGCGAGTACACGGGAACGCCCGTGGCCGAGTCGACCGTGGAGGCGATCTTGTCGCCGGCGCGGGCCACGCCGCGGATGCCGTGCTCCGGGCCGTACAGTGCCGTGAGCTTGACGCCCGGCGTGCTGTTCAGGATGTCGATGGACGGGCGCCCGGCCGCGCTGGTCCCGGTGTGGTTGGTGATGAGCCCGACGCGCTTGCCGCGGATGAGGTGGATCGAGTCGGTGACGAGGACTTCGATCCCCGTGCGCACGCGGCGCCCTTGCGCCTGCACGGCCGGGGCGGGCGCCACCGAGGCGACGGCGGCGGCAAGGAGCGCGAGCTGCGCCGCGCGGCGCGTCACGGACAGGTTGCCAGATGGAGCGGCGAGCGGGCGACGGCGCGAGGCAGAAGGGCGCATGACCAGACGGGATGAGAGAGGTGTGACGCGTCGATGATACCCCGCGACGCATGGCGTGTCACGTTCGTGATACGCGTGGAGCCGCGAGGGTGCTGGTACGTCATGACCCCCGGCAGGACACATCCACGCGACTCCACCGCCTTGTGCGCGCGGGGCGTCCGCGTCGAAGTTTCCGCCCCATGGCCACCGGCCCCAAGCGCACCATCTGGCAACGTCTCCGCCGCCTGCTCGCGATATTCGCGTTGCTGGGTATCGTGGGGCCGTTCGTCCTGATCCTCCCGCTCAACCTGGTGCAGCCGGCAACGACCATGGTCATGCTGCGCCGCACCGTGCAGCGGTTGGCCGACGGCAAGCGTCCCATCTACCCGCGGCGCGACGCGGTGGGGCGCGACGAACTCTCCCCACACCTGCGCCGCGCGGTGCTGGCGTCGGAGGACGACCGCTTCTACCTGCACTTCGGCTTCGACTTCGAGGAGATCGAGAACGCGCTCGAGCGCGCCAGGCGCGGCCGTCGGCTGCGCGGCGCCTCGACCATCACGCAGCAGGTGGCCAAGAACCTCTTCCTGTGGGAAGGGCGCAGCTACGTGCGCAAGGGACTGGAGGCGTGGCTCACCTTGGTGCTGGAGATCTGCCTGTCGAAGGAGCGCATCCTCGACCTCTACCTGAACCTGGCCGAGTGGGGCGACGGCGTGTTCGGGGCCGAGATGGCGGCGCGCACGCACTATCGCAAGTCGGCGAAGAACCTCACGCGTGACGAGGCGGCGCGGCTGGCGGCGGTGCTGCCGTCGCCGCTGCGATGGTCACCCAAGGGGAGCATTGCCGCTCGGCGTGCGGCGGGGATCCTGTCGCGGATGCGGTATCCGGCGCCCCGGCCGGAGGACCTGGCGCCGGTGAAGGGGAAGTCGGTGCGGAGGCGTTAGGCAGGGTAGGCACCACGAGTGGGGCCGGCGCTTCAACGCGCCGGACGGCGCCCCAGCCGCAACTCCACCTCCGCCGCCGCGTCGACGAGTATCGCAAGGTGCTGCGGGAGCCGGCCGGGAAAGGGGTGGAACCCAAGCTGCGGCGATCGTCTGCCGGGAGGGCACAGGCGCTTCGCACACGCCCTCGATCCCGATGTCGAGACTTGTCATGTGCCCATGCCGCACCACGATCACCCTCGCGACTTCAGCGGCGTGCCATCCGGCCATCCCGTCGTCGCCGCTCCGCCAGATGGTGGCCACCCTACGGACCAGGAGCGCGACCGACGTCCGCGGCCACCGGGCGGAAACGAGCCTGGCCGCTCACCGTCGCGGCCAGGAGCATGCAAGGTCCCGGCTGCCCCTTCGTCAGGAAACTCCACCGCGCACGCCTTCACAGCTTGCCCGTAGGCCCTCCCTCGTCTGCACCTCGAGCTTGTCGGGATTCATCACGAGGTAGGCCGCGCGAATTGCATCCCCGTCCCCGGCAAACGTCAGCACCCCGCTGCGTCGACCAGCGATCTCGAAGAGCACCCCCGGGCCCCCGCTCACCGGTGCCACGCGCACCACGCCTGCCGCGCGCCACTTGCGCAGGACCGACGCCAGGAAGCGCGCCACTCGCTCCGTACCGCGCACCGGACGCCGCGCCGCCGCGAACTTGCCACCTCCATCGGCCCACGCCACCGCATCGGGCGCAAGCATCGCCACCAGTCCTTCCAAGTCGCCCGTTGCGCACGCGTGGGCGAAGCGCTGGGCCAGTGCCGCTGCCGCATCCCGGTCCACGTCGAAGCGCGGCCGTCCGTCCGCGATGTGGTGCTTGGCCCGCTGCAGCAGCTGACGGCAGTTCACCTCGCTGGTTCCGAGTACGCGGGCGACATCCGCGTAGTCGTAGCCGAACACCTCGCGCAGCAGGAACGCCGCTCGCTGGCTTGGCGTCAATCGCTCGAGCAGCAGGAGAAAGGCGGTGGACAGCGTGTCGCCAAGGGTCACGCTGGCCAGCGGGTCGCGCTCGTCTATCCCCACCAACGGCTCAGGCAGCCAGGGTCCGACGTACACCTCTCGCCGCACGCGCGCCGAGCGAAGGTGATCGATGGCAAGGCGCGTCACGGTTGCGCTGAGGTAGTCCTTCGGCGAGCGCACGACGGTGTCGGCGGCGGCCTGCCATCGCAGGTACGTCTCCTGCACGACGTCTTCGGCATCCGCCGCGCTGCCCAGCATGCGATACGCGATGGCGAACAGCAGCGATCGATGCTCCTGGAACGCCGCTGCGCGCTCGTCTTGAACGGTCTCCATGTCCGCGTGGTCGTCAGGCCGCGCTGGAACAGGCACGGGATGGCGCCGCGCCCCGCCCATCAACGCCCGGCTTCACGTCCGTCCCACCCACCGAACTCGCGTCGGTGCCCGGAGGATAGATGAGGCGCGTGTTGATCGTCTGCTTCATCGCCTTCGCCCAGAATCCGGTAAGCGACACGTTCCGATCCCAGCCCTGCGTGAATATCGCCCCCCACGCCCCGAGGTCGAGGCAGGTCACGTAGTCCGGTTGGCGAAAGGGAATCAGCGGCAGCCCCAGCAGGTCGGCCACGACGTTCTCGCCCGCCACGTTACCCATGGGGATGGCGTGCTGGCAGGACATCAGCGTCGCGTGCGTGGAGTCGGCCATGGCGCGCGCCGTGTCGCCAGCGGCAAAGACATGAGTCACACCCCGCACACGAAGTGCCGGGTCGACCACCAATCGGCCGAGCGAGTCGCGCACCACCGGAAAGTGCGCCGTGAGTGCGCTCGCGCGCAGCCCGCCCGCCCACACCGTCGTGGCCGCGTGGATCCACTCGCCGGTGTCGAGCCGCACGCCGTCGGCACGCACCTCTGCCACCGAGACTCCCGCGCGAACGGCAATGCCCAGCTCCCGCAGCGCACGCTCGATGTAGGGTCGAGGTGCGGCACCCAGCTCCGGCGCCACGACGGGAGCGCGCTCCACGAGCACCACGCGCACCTCGGACGCACGGGAGGTGCCGGCTCGCGCGTGCAGCCGTCCTGCGAGCTCCGTGGCCGCTTCGAGACCAGTGAAGCTGGCCCCCACAACCACCGCGGCGAACTGTCCGGGGTGCGGCGGACGCTCGGCCACCGCCGCGAGGTGTGCGTCCAGCGCCATCGCGTCGCCGAAACTGTCCACGCTGTGGGCGTGTTCTGCCACACCCGGCGCCCCTGCACGATGCAGCTGGCTCCCCGCGGCGAGCACCAACCGATCGTAGCCGAGCCGTCGTGTGCCGCTCACCCCGGTGATCGTCACGGCGCGCGCGGCAACGTCCACGTGGGTCACCTCGCCTTCCACGCGGTCAACATCATGCCCCTCGAGCGCAACGTCGAGCGGCACACGCAGACGCGTTGGCTCCGGCTCGTACAGGCGCGGGCGAATGGTCAGGAACGGGTCGCGGCTCACCAGCATGATGCGAAGGCTCGACGGGTCTGGCGCGTGCGCCTGACGCGCACGGGCCGCTGCGCGAGCCGCCCACACGCCGGCAAAGCCTCCGCCAATGACGAGGATGTGTTGCATGCGCGCGCTCGGTTCTCGGGTTGCTGTTCTTCGGCACCGTACTTGTCGAGTGCCGACCGTGAGACGAGATGGCGCGCCCCGCTGTGACAGTCGTGCCCCGGATCGCTGCACCGCGGTCGTCACAGCGCGCCGTGTTGTCTCGTCTCATGGCCCGGGCGCGGGACTCACCCCGCCCTTCAGCCATTCGCCAACAGGAGAACGAAGCATGCGGATCTTGCTCATCGGCGGGACTGGAAACGTGGGGAAGGAGCTGGCGCCCCTGCTCGCCGCGCGCGGCGCCGAGGTGTCGATCCTCACGCGCGACCCTGTCGCAGGACGCACACGGACGACCGGATGGCGCGCGCTGCATGGGGATCTCGACGAACCCGCGTCTCTGCGCGCTGCGTTTCGCGCCGTCGACCGCGCCTTCCTGCTCGTCCCGCAAGGCGTCAACGAAACCCGGCAGGGCGTAGACGCCGTCTACGCTGCCCGCGCGGCTGGCCTCTCGCGATTGGTCTACATGAGCGTCCGCATGCCCGGCTTCGAAGCGTTGGTCCCCCACTTCGCCGGCAAGCGCCCCATCGAGCAAGCGGTCCGCGACTCCGGCATTCCCTTCACCATTCTGCGACCCAACAACTTCTTCCAGAACGATCACGCCTTTCGCGACGTCATCCTCGACCACGGCGTCTACCCGCAGCCCATTGGCGCCAAGGGGGTCGCGCGCGTCGACGTTCGTGACGTGGCGACAGCGGCCGCGATCTCGCTCACCCAGGAGGGACACGCGGGCGAGACCTACGACCTGGATGGCCCCGAATTGCTCACGGGCGAGTCGGTCGCGGCGGCGTTCGCGCGCCACCTCGGCCGACCGGTGCGCTACGGGGGAGACGCGCTCGACGCGTGGAGTGAGGCCGCGGGAGAAGTACTCCCTGCCTGGCTGGTGCATGACCTGCGCGCGATGTACGAGCAGTTCCAGCAGCACGGCATGCCCGCCCAGCCACACGAGGCGACGCGGCTCCGGAAGCTCCTGGGGCGCGCACCAGGGACGTTCGACGCCTTTGTCGCTGCGACGATCGCCCACTGGCGCAACGGCCGCGTGGCGGCGTGAGCCACGGGGGGCCGCGCGTGACGCAGCAGGTCACGGCGTGGGCGCGCGGCCGGTTGCGTTAGGCGTCGCGAAGGCGACGGCTCCCCCGCCCGCGCACCGCAGCCTCCAGCTCCCGCGATCGCGCTTGCACCCGCGGATCGCTCAGCAACCGTGCCGCGTGCGCCCGGCCGAGCGCATCGTCCGGTTTGTCCCGCTCGTTCGGCGCGCCATTCCGAGCCGTTCGCGTGGACGGCCGGGATCGCGACTTGTCGCGCGAGGGGGAAGGGGTCCGCTCGCGAATGGCCGCGCCCTGTTCCGCACCCCCTTCACCGTCTGCCTCCACACGCGCCTGCGTCGACCACCCCAACGAGACCCGATGCTGCGACCGCCTGGCGTGCTGCTCCCGCAGGCGCTTCGATGTCTCGGCACTAGGGTCGTAGGGGGCGGGAACTCGCAGCCGTCGCCTGGGCAATGGAATGACCGGCTCACGCGCCGCCTCCACTGGCGCGACGCCCTCCTCTTCGGCCTGCAGCGCGCGCAGCCGTTCTGCCAGCTGAAGTCGCTCGCCGCGCGTGAGCGAGGTGAGGTCGAAGTCGACCGTCATCACGATTCGCGGGCGCTGGCGAACCTTCTTCATCTCTGCCAACGCCGCTTTCCCCTGCCGCTTGGCGTGTCGCTTGGCGCTCCGCCGCACGTCGTGCGCGGTCAGCGCCAACCCCATGCGTGACGCCTTGAGTCGCACGGCGAGTGCGGTTCGCCCCAGCTCGATGGCAATTTGCCGGGTCGTCGCCTGCGAACGGGCCAGCTTGATCAGCCGCTCCATGTCCTGGGCCGACCAGTAGCGCATCATGATCACGCGTGGGGCGTCCCACATGGGGACACGATCTTCCATCTCTTCCCACAAGTTGTTGTGCTGCATGACTTTCTCCGCCGCGCTGGTCGTTGGAGGGCGTGAAACGCCAACCGTGCGTCCGCGGCGCGGCTTGGGGTGCGCGCCTTGACTGTGGCCGGGTAGCACAGCCGGTCGCGCCCCTACGGGACCGCAACTGAAACAGTGTCACGATCGGTAACGGGATAGAGAGGGCGATCTGTCCGCCACGCTCGACCATCGCCCTCGACACATCGGCCATCTCGCGGAAACGACCATCCGGCTCGTCGTGTCGGGGAGCCGTACGACCGCACCGACCGACTCTCGCGTCGCACCGCTCGATGAGCGCGCGTTACCGGCGAGCCAGCGCCGCGCACCGGTCCGGTCGACGCCGACGCTGACGTGATGACACGCCGAACCGGCGACGACGCGCGTGAAATCGCCGACGTCGGACGCCGTGCAGGTCGACCCACGATCGCTGGAGTCGAACAAGTTCGCCGTTCCCTTCGACCGAGGCGCTGAACTGGCGAAATCGCGCGCCGAACTGCTCGGCCAGTACCCGTTTCACGACCAGGCGCACGCCGTTCCGGTCAACCGGGACACGCCGCTCGCGGATGTGATCGCGTCGACGCCTTCCTTGTACGGCGCACCGACGAACAGGGACGCCGAATCGCTCGACCGGTGCGCGTGTGAGACGAGCGCGCCCGAGACACACGTCAATCGGTGCGCGCTCCACGCGAACCGCTTCGGCGCGCACGCCAACTGGTACACGCAACACGCGACGAGAATCGCGGAACTGCTGCATGCGGCACCGGATCGCCAAGCCCGTCGGCGACAACACTGATCGCACAGCCTCCCTCACAACTCCAGTACCCCCCACGCCGTGGCCCGTTGGCCACGGCGTCTTCACACCCGATCCCGAGAGGCCCCATGCCACGCGCTCCGCCTGACACCCGCCGGCATCACCGCCGCTCCGGTTCGATGCGCCGCACGCCCGACAGGTCCCGGGACGCGCAACGCCACAGCACGCACACCCCGTTCATTCCTCCACTTCCTCATCAGGGAGCACACCATGCACTCCACACAGAAGCGCTACCTCAGCATGTTCCGCCGCGTTCGTGAGCTGCTCGCGACCGACAGCGCCCATGCGGCCATTGCCGGGCCGCTGGCCGAGCTCGACGGCGTGATTGCACGATTGAGCGAACACGGCGTCACCCAGGACACCCTCGGCCGTCGCACCCGGGCCCTGACCGTCACCATCGTCGAGCTGGCGCGGACGCTACGTCGCGACCTTCTGCGCCCCGCCATCCTGTCCGCCCGTACTGTGTATCCCACCCTGGGGAACGGGGCCACCGCATTGCGCAGCATCATGCGCATGCCCAAGCGCCCCGGCGACTACGAGGGGCTGGTGGTCGCTGCGCAGGCCCTGGCCAACGCCGTGGAGGAGCACGCGCAGGCGTTCACCGCAGCAGGACTTCCCAAGGACTTCGGCGCGCGCATGCGCACATCGGCCGACGCGCTGGTGAAGGCGATCGACACGCGCGCCAGGGAAGAGCAGCGCCGCATGGCGGCCACCAATGGACTTATCTTCGAGTCGCGGCGCGGCGCCTCACTGGTCCGCCTGCTGGACGCGCTCGTGGAGCCCACGCTGCGCGCCGATCCGGCGCGTTGGGCCGAGTGGCGCAAGGCCACGCGCGTGAGGGCCGCGATCTCGGGCCGCGGAGCGATCGAGCTCCCCGATGGGACCGAGGCGTCCCCCGCGCCCGCGCTCGACCCCGAGCGGGCGAAGCTCGCCGCCTGACGAGCTCAGTCGCCAGCGGCGAGCGTCTGCTCGGGCGCTGACGCCGGCGGAAGCTGCAACGCTCCCGCCGGCAACCGCCGGCTCTCGATCGGCACCACCCCGTCCTGGCGCTCCGCCGGGGCGAAGAACTTGCCCAGCCACTCCCGCCCCGCCCTCACCGCCAGCCCCGCCACGTGGCCTAACGCCGCCCCCACCACCGTCGCCATGTCCACCGGGCTCTGTCCCGCCTCGTTGGACAGCGACGCCATGATGCGCGACCGCATGCGCACCGCGATGGGCGACGCGAACATGATGGCGTTGAAGCGCGGGTCGTAGCGCGTTCCCAGCCCCTCGATGAGCGCCGCCGTGCGCGCGAAGTAGACCATCTCGCTGGGGAGGGTGATGGGGAAGTCGTAGATCGTCGCCATCACCTGGTCGGCGAGCAGCTCGATGCGCTCCATCGTGGTCGTCTTCTCGTACGCCAGCGCCATGAGCGTGTCGGCCAGCTCGCGCACCTGGGTCATGTCGGCCCCGTCCTCGATGAAGCCCATGCGCTCGAAGCCGGCGATGACGCCGTCCGTGTCGCGGCGGATGGCGGCAAAGACGGTCGTGACCAGGTGCCAGCGCAGCTCCCGCGGGACGTCGACCACCATCCCGAAGTCGAGCAGGACCACCTTGCCGTCGCTCGCGCACAGCAGGTTGCCCGGATGCGGGTCGGCGTGGAAGAGCCCGTCGATGAGCATCATCTGGAGGTAGAGCTCCATCACCGACGAGACCACGCCGCGCGGGTCGTGCGGGGTGTCGCCCGGGCGCGGTTGCACCTGGTCGATGCGCACCCCTTCCATGTATTCCAGCCCCAGCACGCGCCGCGTGACCAGCGTGTCGATCACCCGCGGGATCGCCACGCGCGGATGCCGCGCAAAGTTCTCGCGCACGCGCCGCGCGTACGATGCCTCGAGGACGAAGTCCATCTCCTCGCCGATCTTCGACGAGTACTCCTCGATGACCGTGCGCGCGTTGCGCATGTGCTGGTTGGGGAATCGCCGCGCCAGCCAGCGCGTGAGGGGGACCGCGACCTTGAGGTCCTTGGCCACGAGCTGCTCGACCCCGGGGCGCAGCACCTTGAGGACGATCTCCTCGCCGCGGTAGCGGGCGCGGTGCACCTGACCTAACGACGCGGCCGCGATCGGCGCGTCATCGAAGCGCTCGAACAGCGTCGCGATGGGGGCGCCGAAGGCGCGCTCGATCTCCGCGCGAATGGCCGGCGTGGGGACCGCCTTCACCCGGTCCTGCAGCGTCGCCAGGCGCGAGACGTAGGGCTCCGGCAGCAAGTCGGCGCGCGAGGCGAAGATCTGCGCCAGCTTGACGAAGGTGGGGCCGAGGGCGGTGACCGACTCCAGGAGGTAGCGCGCGCGCCGCTCGTGGAAGGCGGCGTCGCGCTCAGCGGGCGCGCCCCACCAGATCCAGCGCCGCACGTCCCGGAGGACCGAGACGAAGAGCGGGAAGAGGCGGACGATGATGACGAGCGCGCGCATGGTGAACAAAGTAGCGGCGCGCGGCGGCGGGTTCCGTCAGGGGTTCGGTCGGGGGTCGGTTGGGGGTCGGTTGGGGGTCCGTCCCTGGCCTCCGTCCCCAGGGTCCGTCCCTGGCCTCCGTCCCCAGCCTCCCCCCCAGCCACCGCCCAGCCCCTGCTCAAGACTCCTTCAACACCTCCACGGGATCCAGGCGGGAGGCCCGCCGGGCCGGAACCGCCGTCGCCACGATCGCGACCGCCACGAGGAGCACCAGGACGATCCCGTAGATCAGCGGGTCGCGCGGCGACGTCTCGAAGAGGAGGTCGGCCACCCGAGGGCCCAGCGCCGCCGCGATCGCGAGGCCAAGCCCCACCCCCACCAGCGCCTGCGCCACACCGCGCCTCATCACCAGGCGCACCACGTCGCTGCGGCGCGCGCCGAGCGCCATGCGCACCCCGATCTCCTGCGCGCGCTGCGCCACGTCGTGCGCGATCACGCTGTAGAGTCCGAGCGCGGCCACCAACAACCCCAGGCCACCGAAGACCGTGAAGAGCATCGCCGCCACCCGCCAGGACTGCAGCTGCTCGTCCACGATCGACGTGAGCGTGCGCACGGGGATGTAGGGGAGCGAC
Source organism: uncultured Gemmatimonadaceae bacterium (assembly GCA_964626245.1). Classification (GTDB taxonomy): domain Bacteria; phylum Gemmatimonadota; class Gemmatimonadetes; order Gemmatimonadales; family Gemmatimonadaceae; genus SCN-70-22. The sequence continues at coordinate 2,438 of CAZVDJ010000056.1, read as the reverse complement.
GGCTCTGCTGCCACCAGTGCCCGGCGAATCGCGTTGGCGTCTGCCCCGCCCTCCTCCGCCACCCGCACCACCAACGAGCGCATGTCGGGCGTCCACTGCCCCAGCGGCTGGAAGTAGTGCGGCGGCGTGCGATCCGTGAGTGACGAGACGCGGGGGTCGGGGACCACGCCGACCACCGTCGCGCACCCCGCCAGGTCCCCGATGCCGATGCACTCCCCGATGGGGTCCTTCCCGGGCCACAGGAGCTCCGCCAGCCGCTCGTTCACGATCGTCACCGGCGCCGATCCCTCGGTGTCCTGCGGGGTGAATTCGCGTCCGCGAATGACCGGCGTTCCCATCACGGTGAAGTAGTCGCTCCCCACCGCATTCACGTGCGGACCACCCCCCTGCTGCGGCGCCAGCGTGTCGCCGTTCACCAGGACGGGTTTGTCCCACTGCGACTCGAACGGGATGGTGACCGTTTGCGAGACGCCCGTCACACCCGGAAGGCGCCGAAGCGATTCCTCCAGCCGACGCCACGCCGCTTCGTATTCCTCGGGAGTGCGCGTGAGCCCCTGCAGCAGCGGCGTGGCCACGACCACACCGCGCGGCTGGTAGCCCAGGTCCATGGAGGAGGCGCGCTGGAAGGAGCGGACGAAGAGCCCGGCCCCCACCAGCAGGACCACGGAGAAGGTCCCCTGCACGATCACCAGCGAGCGACGCAGGCGCCCGCGCCGGCCACCGCCCTCCCGCACCCCCGACTTGAGCGTCTCCATCAGCGGGGTGTGGGCCGCAACGAAGGCGGGGGCAACGCCCGCCAGCACGGCGGCGACCGCAGCAAGCACGGCGACGAACGCCGCCGACCGGACGTCGATGGCCGAACTGTCCCACGGCATGTCCCGGAGGATCGTCGCCCGCAGCGCCGACTCGCCCCACATGGCCACCACCAGCGCCAGCGCGCCGGCGATCGCGCCCAGCAGGAGCGACTCCGCCAGCAGCAATCGGGCAACGCGGGCCCGGCTCACCCCGAGCGCCAGGTGCACCGCCAGCTCGCGCCGGCGCCGGATGGTGCGCGCCAGGAGGAGGTTGGCCACGTTGGCGCACGCCACCAGGAGGACGAGGAGCGTCACCCCTCCCAGCCAGAGGGCGATGCGAGCGCTCGTCGTGCCGTTGGGGCGCCGCGCCGGGATGATGGAGCCCACGACCACCGTGCCGTTGACGTCATCCTTGTCCAGGGTACGACCGACGTCCCTCAAGGCAGCGGTGGCGGCGGCACTCGCCTGTTCCGGCGAGACCCCGGGCGCGCGGCGCGCCACCATCTGCAGCCAGCGCATGTTCTTGTTCGTCGCCCACTCGCGCCCCACCTGCTGTCCCACGCCCTGCTGCATGGTGATGAAGAGGTCGACCGGACGCAGCACGGGGCCCAGGAATCCGGGTGGCGCCACCCCGATCACGGTGTGAACCGTCCCGTTCACGGGGAGTGTCTGGCCGATGGCCGCTGACGGGGAGCCGAACCGATCCACGGCGAAGGCGTGCGTCAGCACCGCCGCGGGTTCGCCGCTCCCGGTCCAGTCCTCCTGGCCAAAGGCCCGCCCGGCCCACGGCCGCACCCCCAGCACGTCGAAGAAGTTGGGCGTGACGAACGACACCTCGAGCTGACGTGCCTCGGCGCCGCGGCCCGAGGTGGACGACGAGATCCACCACGCCGCCAGGTCGGTCGTGCGCGCCAGGCGGCTGCGCATGTACTCGAAGACCGGGTAGCTCTGGCTCGTTTGGGTCACGCGTCCGAACTCGCGCGTTTCCCGCTGGAAGTAGAGGAGCGAGAGCGTGCCGTCATCGCGGATGTGCGGCGCGGGGCGCAACAGCACCCGATCGAGCACCCGGAACATGGTGGCGTTGGCCCCCAGCCCCAGCGCCAGCGTCACGGTGACGACGGCGGCAAAGGCCGGTTCGCGCACCAGTGCGCGCACGCTTCGCCCCACATCGTCGCGCCAGCCACGAAAGAAGTCACCGAGGCGCAGGCGGCGGGCACCACGCCGTCCCATGTCGCCCAGCTCCCGGCGCACATGCTCGACGTTCCCGAACCGGCGCCGCGCCTCGGCACGCGCGTCGGCGGCGGTCAGCCCCTGCGCCATGAGCTCGCGCTCGGTGCGCTCGAGGTGGAAGGTGATCTCGGCGTCCACGTCGGCCCGAATGCGGCTGGCGCGTTCGGGAAGGCGGATGAGGCGTCGCAGGCGGTCGGCGGAAGACATCGGGGAGGTCGGAAGGGGGGGCGACGATCGGATCAGGTCGCGCTGAGCACGCGATCGACCGCGCTCACGTAGCGGCTCCATGTCTGCTGGCGGGTGCCGAGTTCGGCGCGCCCCGCCGGGGTAAGCTGGTAGAGCTTCACGCGCCGGTTCTCGTCGTTCACCCCCCATTCCCCCTTGAGGTGCCCCCGCTGCTCGAGGCGATGAAGG
>CAZVDJ010000055.1:0-13831 GCA_964626245.1 uncultured Gemmatimonadaceae bacterium | reverse complement strand
GCCTCGACCCCGCCTTGTGCGAGCTGCTCCAGCCAGCGCTTCATCGCCTCGATCGCCTCCGGCGCATGTCCGCGCCACTCGCGGACCTCGCCCGTGATGCGGAGTGGTGCGCGCGAGCGGAACGACTTGGTGGGATTGCCGCGGAACCTCTGGTCGGTGACGTTGGGATCGTCCTCGATGGGGCCGGTGGGTTCCACGAGGTAGATGCGCCCGGGGCCATCGCCCACCGCCAGCTCCGCGCCCCAGGTTGCGGCGTCCATCGTGCGCGCGAAGTAGACGAAGTTCGCCGAGCGGGTGCGGTCGCCGTAGTTGGTGTTGTAGCCCGGCGTGATGAGGTCACCCGGCGCGAGGTCGGCACGCGTGCCGTGGTAGTGCAGCCATTCCGTCACCTCGTGCACGACGCGCACTGGCGCGCGGGTGCGCCACGTCATCGCGGGATGACCGGGAGGTCGCCAGTCGGGGCGTGTCGATGCGTCCTCGATGGGACCAAGCGACTCGACGACGTAGACGCGCGGTACGCCGTCGCCGGGCGACAACTCGGCGGACCAGATCGCCTCGTCGATGGCATGGGCAAGGCGCACGTGCGCCTCGGCAAGGTCGGACTCGGCGCCGCCTCCGGAGGCGGCGGGGGCAATCAGGTCGCCCGGTCGCCATTCGGCGCGCGTGCCGTGGTAGAGCCGTGCCGCGGTCGGATGTTGCATCGTCTGCCTCCCCTAACTGAGTGCGGCCACGAATCGCTTGTCGCGCTTGCGCGCGGCCTTCACGCGCGCTGAGCTCCCCGCGCGATCGGGAACGTCAGGCGACGCCCCGTGCCGGACCAGCCATCTGAGCAGCGCCGGGTCGAACTCCTTCTCGATGCCGTGATGAAGGGCGGTCCTCCCCTTGGCGTCGCGGTAGTTCACGTTGGCCCCCAGCCGCGCGAGCGCCTTGGCCGCGTCAAAGCGTCGCCAGCACCAGCACGCCAGGAAGGGTGTCACTCCCACTACGACGTCGATCGGTGCACCGGCGCCGACCAGCAGCTTCAGGCTCGCAATATCCTCCCACCATCCCGCCGCAAAGAGCCCGCCGCCGGCAGCGGCAGCCGGCCTGGCCCCTCGTGCGATCAGGAACTTGACCAACGAGAGGTTGCGCGCGCGCGCGACGGCGAAGAAAAGCGGTGTACAGGCGTCGCGCCCCACGGGCTGGTCTATCTCGAACGCACGATCCAGGAGAAACTCGACCAGGCGCACCTGGCGCCGCGGGGGCACCCCCAACGTCTTCGGCGACACCGAACTCGCCAGGTGCAGCAGGTTGCGCCCCGTGCCGTCGGTCACGGCTCGCAGTGCGGGTCGTGCGTCCAGGAGTTGCCGGGTGGCGTCGAGGTCGAGGCGCTGGACTGCGTCAATGATCGCCGTCTTGGACATGGAGGCCTGATTGCGGGGACGGTCGCCTGTCGGCCTAACGCGGCACGATCGGAAGCAGCACGTACGACGGCCGCGTCCGGTCGTGATACACCGTCTGGTTCGCCACGACGCCCGACGTCCCGTCGGCGATGCTCTCTCCCGTGTTCAGGTTGGGGTCGAACTTGGGGAACGAACTCGACGACACCTCCAGCCGGAGGCGTTCTCCCGCCCTGAGCAGAATGCACGTTCCCCAGTTGTCGATGGTGAACGACTCGACTTTCCCGGGCGGAATGAGCGCGGCCTGTCGAGGATTGCGTGCGAAACGCGCGCGCACCGCGCCATCGTTCAGCCGGCGAGCCACGCCGTCCGGAAAGACCACCAGGATCTTGGTGAACCAGTCGGTGTCCCTCGCCGAGGTCGAGGCGTGAATGGTGGCGCTGAGCGGTCCGCAGATCTCGGTGGGGCGATCGAACGGCGCGGTGGTGTAGACCAGGACGTCGTCGCGCCGCTCGATGGTCTGGTAGTCGTCGGGACCGCCCACCTGGCTGAAGTGCGCGTCGGTGATGAGCGGGACGGGATTGGCCGGGTCATACGTGAAGCGGTCCGGCGGCTCGGCAGCGGGGGGAAGCGTGTCGAGCCTCCCGTCGCCGAACCGACTGTTGGCCCTACCGCCGCTGTGCAGGTAGAACCTGGTCCACTTCGTGCGCGCCAGCGGCCACTCCGCCTCGTCGCGCCAGCGGTTCTCGCCCATCACGAAGATCCGCACCGGTGCGTCGCGGTCCACGCCGTTGTCGATCCCCTTGAGCCAGCGATCGAACCAACGCGCCTGTACCCCCTCGTAGTCGATGAGCGAGCTGGGGCCAAAGTCCACGTCACCCACCTTTGTCCCGGCGGTCACGCGGTGTCCCCACGGACCGATGAGCAGTCGCTGGCCACGCCGCACCTCGGGTGCCGCCCTCGGTCCGGTGAGGTTGGCGAAGTTCTGCAGCGTTCCCAGCAGCACGTCGTCGTACCAACCACTCACGTGCAGCATCGGGATGCGGCTATCGAGGATGCGCGACTGATACGCGAGCTGGTCCCAGTACGCATCGCGTGCCGGGTGATCGAGCCAGTCCTGCCACGCCCTGATCGATCGGCCCAGGTAGCGGTCGGCGCCGCGCAGCGGTCGATGCGCGTAGGCGCCCCACAGGTCCAGCTCCGACAGGTCCTGCGACGTGTGCCCCGCGAGGTTGGCCAGCCAGGAGATGGTCGCCGGCGAAATGGCGCCGAACTGCATGGGCCAGCTCTTGTCGGGATCGGTGGGGGTGACTGCCGGAATCAGCGCCGCGAGCCCGGGGGGCTTCTCAGCGGCCGCGTAGAGTTGCACCCACCCCAGGTACGAGCCGCCGAGCATTCCCACCTTGCCACTGGACCACGGTTGCGCGGCAAGCCAGGCAATGGTGTCGAAGCCATCGTGTGCCTCGTGGCGCAGTGGGTAGAAGGTCCCGTCGGAGTCGCCCCGCCCGCGCACGTCCTGCACTACATAGACATAGCCGCGCGCCGCCCAGCGCTTGCCTGCCTGAAGGTTGGGTGCGGTGCCGTTGTCGTACGGGGTGCGCACCAGGATGACGGGGAACTTCCCCTCGCGATCGGGGCGATAGACGTCGGCCGACAGCTGCACCCCATCGCGCATGGTGATGCGCGTGTCGAACTCCATGCGGATGCCGGGGGGCTGCGCCGCTCCCGCGGCAGGAACGAGGCTTCCTGCGGCAGCGCCCGCCACGGCGAGAACCACGAACCTGGGGATTGCGAATGCTGGGTGCATGCGGGCGTGGAACGGGAGGGCCGAAAAGCTGCGGCGCCGGCACTGGGGGCACAATGTCGCGCCGGGATGCTGGTTGGCCTGCGCGGCGGTGCGTATCGGCGAGCAACGCGTCATTGACATATTCCGTTATCGGAATAGTTTGTCGCCATGCCCCGCGCCCCCACCACGTCCGATCCCTTCAACGCCATCGCCGAGCCCAGGCGCCGGGAGATCCTGGCCTTCCTGGCCGACGACGAACGTCCGGTGGGCGACATCGTCGACGCGCTTCGCCTGCGGCAGCCGTCGGTCTCCAAACACCTGGGGGTCCTGCTGCAGGTGGGGCTGGTCGAAGTCCGCCGCGAAGGGCGCCAGGCCTTCTATCGCACCAACGCCACGCAGCTCAAGACCGTGCACGACTGGACGCAACGCTTCGAGCACCACTGGCAGAACCAGCTCCAACGCATCAAGGCGCGCGCTGAACGGAGCGCCGCCAGCAGGCAGTAGTCCACCCCGGAGACCACCAATGACCGCCGCCACGACGCCACTCGCCGACTTCACGCTCGACATCACGCAGGAGACGCGCGTGCGCGCCTCCATCGAGGACACCTTCGCCGCCCTGCTCGAGGAACTGGGCCCCTTCAACCGCGGGACGGCCGACGCGCCCATGCCGATGGTCCTCGAGGCGCACCCGGGCGGTCGCTGGTACCGTGACCTTGGCCACGACAACGGGCACTGCTGGGGAACGGTGCAGGCGATCCGCCGGCCCGCCCTGCTCGAGATCAGCGGGCCCCTCATGATGTCGTTCGCCGTCGCGTCAAACGTGCAATACCGCCTGCGCGTGGAGGGGAGCGAGACGGTCCTGACGCTTCGCCACACCGCGCTCGGGCTCTTTCCCGACGGGTATCGCGATGCCCTCACCCAGGGCTGGTCGAACATTGCCCAGCGCGTCCAGGGCCGATTCGTCGCACAGCACTGACCACCCTAACGACACCTTCCGCCATGTCCCTTGCCAACACCCTGATCCAGGAACTCGAGCAGGAGGCGGCGACCACGCGCCGCGTACTCGAGCGCGTCCCCGAGGCCCGGCTGTCCTGGGCGCCCGCCCCCAAGGCGCGCACCCTGGGCCAGCTCGCCATGCACGTCGCCACCAACCCGGGCAACATCATGGCACTGGCCGCGCAGAACCCGGCCGACTTCCCGGCCATGACGGACGTGATCCCCACGTCCACGACGCAGGTGCTCCAGGCGCTCGACGACAGCGTCGCCTCGGCCAAGCTCCTGCTCGGTGGCATGTCCGACGCACAAGTCACCGAGACGTGGCGCGTGCGCGCCGGCGGACGGGAGCTCATGGCGGTGCCGCGCATCGCCTTCCTGCGCTCGGTTCTCCTGAACCACTGGTATCACCATCGCGGCCAGCTCTCCGTCTACCTGCGCCTGCTCGACGTTCCCGTCCCTTCCATCTACGGGCCGAGCGCGGACGAGAATCCGTTCATGTAGCGGCGAGAGCTCGTCGGAGTAGGGGTCAGCGATGAACGCTGACCCCTACCTCCCGCCGGATTCTCCAACTACCCCCCGAGCACCCGCCAAGCTCCGCCGGCTGCAGCGTGCCTACCGCTCACCGCACGCGCCTTGTGCCTGGACCTGTGCCGCGCGACCTTGGGCGATCGACGACGGCCCCGAGCGTACACCATGACCGCACCCTCGATTGGCGGCATCGCGCCGTGCTTCATCGTTCGCGACGTGCCGGCCACCCTCTCGTTCTATCGCGACCAGCTCGGCTTCGACGTCACGTTCGAGGGGCCGAGTCCCGACGACCTCTTCTTCGGCATCGTGCAGCGCGACCACGCCATGCTGATGTTCAAGTCCATCGGGGTGCAACCGACGCCCAATTACACGCGCGATGTCAAGCAGGGTTGGTTGCCATGGGACGCGTACCTGTACGTCCCGGATCCCGATGCGCTCGCCGCCGAGTTCGAGGGGCGGCGCGTGACGTTCCATCGACCGCTCCACGACAACGACGACCGGCTGCGCGGCTTCGAGGTGCAGGACGTCGACGGGTACGTGCTGTACTTCGGGCGGCCGCTGGAGTAGGGGTGCAACGCGACGGGTCACGCACGCACGACCCGGCGGCCGAGTGCGACCAGGCGCACGGTGTCGTCGCCGGCTTACCTGCTCACTCCTTGTCCAACAGCCGCAAGTCGGGCAGCGGATCGCCCCACAGGTAGTGATTGAACCACGCCAGGTTGTGCTGCATCACCGCCCGCATGCTGCGCGGCTTGGTGATCCCGTGTCCGTATCCCTTGTACACGATCATCTCCACGGGAACGCCGCGGTCCTCCAGCCCCTGTCGCAGCTCATAGGCGTTGGCAATGGGGACACGCCGGTCGAGCTCTCCATGCTGGATGAGCGTGGGCGTGCGCGCCTGCTTCACGTAGTGCATGGGTGACGTCTTGTCATAGATGGCCGGGTCGTCGGCCGGGTCGTCGCCCAGGTAGTTGATGGTGAAGGGGGTGATGTCGGTGTTGTAGTAGTACGTGGCCCAGTTGGAGATCCCTGCGCCCACCGAGATCGCGGCAAAGCGCGTGGTGGAGGTGGTGAGGAAGGCGCTGATGTACCCGCCCTGGCTCCACCCCATGGAGGCGACCTTCTTCGGGTCTACCCATCCCTTGCCGATGAGGTGGTCCACGCCGCTCAGCACATCCCACGCATCCCCCACCCCCAGGTTGCGGACGTTGAGCGTGCGGAAGCGCTCGCCGTAGCCGGCGCTCCCTCGGTAGTTGACCTTCAGCACGAGCGCACCGCGCGCGACCCACAGGTCGATGGGGTAGTAGCGGTTGTCGGGCAGGGCGGGACGGTCGGTTCCCGTGGGGCCGCCGTGGATGACGCAGAGCAGCGGGTACTGGCGCGCGGGGTCGAAGTTCGCCGGCTTGATGAGCACCCCCTCGATCACGGCGCCGTCCTTCGACTTCCACGAGACTACCTCGCGCGTGCCCAGCGCCATGCCTTGCAACTGGCGGGACATCTCGGTGAGGGGGCGCGGTGCCCATGCGGTCACCGTGCTCACGGCGATCTCCGGCAGCGCGGTGGGCGACGACACGGTGAAGGCGGCGCTCGACGCGTCGGCGCTGAGCGACACGCCCCCGATCATCGCCGAGTCGGGGGCCGAGACACGGGTGATCACCCGGGTGGCCGGGTCCAGGCGAAAGAGATGCATCGCGGTCCGCTGCCCGGCGGAAAACCAGATGGCACCTCCGCGCCAATCCACGAGCGACGGATTCTCGTCGAAGGCATCGGTGAGCGACACCGGCGTTCCCCCCGCAGCGGGAACCACGGCAATGCGGCTGTTCGTCGCGAAGTAGCTCTCCTTCCCCATGTACGAGCTGAAGGCCACCCGCGTCCCGTCGGGCGACCAGACGGGGTTGTTGTCGGGGCCGGGTTGCGTGACCAGCGGGCGGACCGCGTCGTTGCTGCTGGCGGAGGCCGACAGCGTCACGACGTACAGGTCGGCGGTCTTGCCCTGGACCAGGTCGGGGTTCACCGTCGCCGAGAAGGCGATCTGCGACTCGTCGGGCGACCACGAGAAGCCCTGGACCGAAAAGCGCGTCCCGCTGGTGCGCGCGCGCCCCGCTTGCGGCGCCTGCAGCGCCTGCGCCACGTCGATGGTGAAGAGGTGCGTGAAGGTGTAGTCGCGCCGCACCACCTCGAAGGCGCCAAAGGTGGCGGCCCGGTCCTTCGCCGCCTTCGACTCCGCCTCGCTCGCGGTGAACGCGATCGACGTTCCCCTTGGCGACCAGCGATAGTTCCCCACCCCGCGTTCGGCATTCGTCAGGCGCACGGCCTCGCCTCCATCGATGCGCATGGCGAAGAGCTGCGCACGATCGCCGTCGCGACTGCTCACGAAGGTGAGCCAGCTGCCGTCGGGCGACCACTGCACGCCGCTCACCCCCTTGGGGTCGCGCGTGAGCTGCCGCCGCGTGCCGCGCGCCACATCGGCCAGCCACAGCTGGGCCACGAAGGCGTCTCCCTTCCAGTCGGTGGAGGTGACGGTGTGGGCCACCCACCGCCCGTCGGGGGAGAGCTGCGCGCCACCCGCGGACTCGAGGCTCAGGAGGGCGTCGATGGTGGGAGCCGCTCCCTGTCCCCGGAGCGCTGCCGGCCCGGCGATGACGAGCGCCAGCGCGACTCCAACGAGCCCCGGCAGGCGGAACGCCGGACGCGCGCGGACCGAGGGACGTGAGGGCAAGGTGCGGGGAGCGGAGGTCATGGGGCGCACGGGGTAGTGGGAGCGAGCGTGAGCACAACGCCGCGTGGCGCAGCGGCACGCCTCGATACTACGCCTGCGCGCTCCCCTGTCGATACGTCCCGCCGGCGCCGCCCGGGCCCCTACACCCGCAGCACCCCGCGAAAGCCGCGCGCCGCGTAGTACGAGTCCGCCCCGTTGTGATAGTAGAAGACGTGATCGTAGCGGCGGTCGCAGAAGACGGCGCCCTTCAATTTCCGGATCGCGGCCGGCGTCCTGACCCAGCTCGACGTCTTGCGGTCGAACTCACCTAACGTCTGGAGGAAGCGGTATTCGTCCTCGCTGAGCAGGTCGATCCCCATCTCGGCCGCCATCTCCATGGCGGCGCCGCGAGGCTTGTTCTCCTTGCGCGCGTCGAGCGCCGCCCGGTCGAAGCACAGGCTGCGGCGCCCCTCGGGGCTCTCGGCGCTGCAGTCCATGAAGATGACGGCACCCGTCGCCTTGTCGATGCCCACGACGTCGGGTTCACCGCCCGACGACTCCATCGCCTCCAGCGCCTTGAGCTTGGCGGGCGCGGCGTCGAGGCGCGCTTGCACCTGTGGCCAGGTGATGCCCTTGTGGCGTTCGGGGTGCGCGTCGAAGCGGGACTTGAGGGTGGTGAGCAGGGCGGTGGGCTTCCTGGCGGGCATATCGAACGTGGTTGAGTGAGGAGGTGGACGACGACCGGCCGTGCGCTGCGGGGATGCACCTGTGCACTCCCGCCATGCGCGTGCTAGGGAAACAAGGGCGGCGCCTTCCGCCGCCTCGTCGCCTGCTCGAAGGCGAACGCCACCTCGATGAGCTTCGGCTCCGCGCACGCCCCCGCCGTGAAGGTCACGCCAAACGGCGCCGGCCGCGGTTCAAAGCCCGCAGGAAACGCCTGCGCCCCCGTCCCCGCTGCAACCGGGAGCAGCGCGAACGGCACAGTGATCGACGGATAGCCGGGGCGCGCCGCGATGCCGGCGCTGCTCACCCCCGGAAAGAGGAGTGCGTCGAGCCGCTGCGCCTTGATCACCGCGTCGATGCCATTGGTGGCCGACAGGAGGATGTCCTTGCGGCGATCGGCCTCATAGCGCGCCCGGTCGCCCTGCAGGTCCATCTCGTCCGAGACGTCGAGGTTGGCCTGGCCGTACTTGATGGCGCCCGCGACCTGGTGCGCGATGTTCCACTGCCGCAGCTCGGTGAGCGTCTTGACCGGCGCCTTCGCCCCTAACGACGCGAGCCAGCTGTTGAAGTCGCGCTTCATCCCGTACTTGAAGCCGATCGAGCAGCCGGCGTCGCGCCCCTTTCCCGCGTTCAGCCCGCCGCAGGTGTTCCAGTTGAGGAAGTTCTCCTCGGCCACCGTCGCCGTGATGCTGGGGATATCCGCCGGATCCACCACCTCGGCCCCCTGCGCCTTGAGGATGGTGATGACCGTGTCCATCACCGCCTTTTGCGCATCGGTGAGCCCGCCACGCGGGGTGCTGCTCCCCCCCACGGTGACACGATCGTAGAAGAAGGCGCGCGGTACGCCGATGCGCGCCCCGGCCAGCCCGCGCGGGTTGAGGAACCTGGTGTAGTCGCGCCCCGCCGGCGGCGGACAGCTCTTCGTCGCGGCATCGTTAGGGTCGGGTTGCGCCCCCTCCAAGGCCCCCAGCATGATCGCCGCGTCGGCCACGGTGCGCGTCATGGGGCCGGGGGTGTCCTGGTCGGCGGTGATGGGAATGACACCGTGCCGGCTGATGCGCCCCACCGTGGGCTTGATCCCCACCAGCATGTTCTGGTGCGACGGGGAGAGGACCGAGCCCGACGTCTCCGTTCCCACGTTGGCCGCCCAGAACGAGACGTTGGTGCCGGTCCCCGAGCTCGAGCCGCCCGTCGACAGCACCGGCCGTCCATCGAAGTTGCCGTCGCGCGGATCGCGGCGCGGATCCCACGGGTTCATCCCGTAGCCGGTGAGCCCGGTGTAGTTGGCGGGCATCCCGCTCGCGATCCAGTTGGCCAGCTCCGTCAGCTGCGTCTTGGCCAGGATGATCGCCCCTGCTGCCTTGAGGTTGGTGGTGAGCGTCGCCTCGTACGGCGGCACCAGGTCGGCGAAGGCCAGCGCGCCGCCGGTGGTGGGCATGTCGGTGGTGTGGATGTTGTCCTTGAGCGCGACCGGGATACCGTGCAGCGGACCACGCAGCCGCCCCTGCGAGCGTTCACGATCGAGCTGGTCGGCCTCGGCCAGCGCGTTGCGGTTGACGGTGATGACGGCGTTGAGCTGGTCCTCGTACAGCGCGATGCGCTGGAGGTACTGCTCCACCAGCTGCCGCGACGTGACGCGCCGCTGCTCCAGCGCCTGGCGCAGTTCCACGATGCTCGTCTCCACCACCGAAACCGGGGCCGTGGCTCGCGCACGCCCGCCGGCAACCTGCGCCTGAGCCGGGAGGGCGGTGAGCAGGAGGAGGGCGCCGAGTGCGGCGATGCGGCAGGCGGAGGCGCGGCGGGGACGGCAGGCGCGACGGTATGACATGGGCGCGAGGATGTTGGGCGAGTGCCGGTGCGGTCGCACTGGTGATGAATGCGCACTTCGCCGCACATTATCGCCACGTGGAAGACTCGGCCAGCGGTGCGCGCGGCGGTCGAGCGAAGCGTCCCTTCGGATGCGCTCACGCGCCACATCCCACCGCATGCGCATCGCCGCCCTCTACGACATCCACGGCAACCTCCCGGCACTGCAGGCGGTGCTGGCCGAGCTCGCCCGCGAGGAGATCACCGCTCTCGTGATCGGCGGCGACGTGCTCCCGGGGCCGCTCCCGTGCGAAACGCTCGACGCGCTGCGCGAAATGCCGTGGCCCATGCTCGGTATCCACGGCAACGGCGAGAGTGCGGTGAAGGCGGTGCTGGCCGGCGGGCCGATGCCGGCACTGCCAGAGTCGGCGCTGGAGGCGGTGACCTGGTGCGCCCGCGCCCTCCGCCCCGCCGATCGCGCCGTCATCGAGCACTGGCCGTCGAGTGTGCGGCTGCGGCATCCCGCGCTCGGGCAACTGCTCTTCTGCCACGCCACGCCGCGCAACGACACGGAGATCTTCACCGCGGTCACGCCGGACGAGGCGCTGCGTCCCATCTTCGACGCCGCCGGGGCCGACGTGGTGATCTGCGGGCACACGCACATCCCGTTTGACCGGCAGGTGGGGCGCACGCGGGTGGTGAACGCAGGAAGCGTGGGAATGCCGTTTGGCCCGCCGGGCGCGTCGTGGCTCCTGCTCGGCGACACGATCGACTTTCGCCACACCGACTACGACGTGCACCTCGCGGCGGCGCGCATCCGCGCCAGCGACTACCCGCAGCGGGAGCACTTTGCCGAGCGCAACGTGCTGCACCCGCCCGAGGCGGAGGGGATGCAGGAGATGCTGGAGCGGAGTGCGTTGAAGGTGTAGGGGGACGCCGTCGGGCAGGGCGCCGCGGGCCGTCGGCACGGCCGCGGGCTTCGCCCCATCCGCTCCAGCGCGCCACTCGTCCTCACCCGCGTGCCGCGTGGCATTCCGCCGCGCCACCGTATAGCGTATCCGCCCATCGTCGAACCCCCGACCCGCCGGAGCCGCCTCGTGCCCCGTTCGTCCCTGCATCGCTCTCCGTTCCGCCGCGCCGCAATCGCTGTCGCGATCGCGTCCACCTGTGCTGTTCCGGCCCCCGCCGCCGCTCAGTCGTTCCCCACCAACGACCCCGTCATCCGCCAGCTGTGGGAAGAAGGGATGACCGGCAAGTCGCAGGTGGCCAGGCTGGCGCAGGTGCTCACCGACTCCATCGGCCCGCGCCTCTCCGGCACCCCCGCCTTCCAGTCGGCGGTGGACTGGGTGGCCGCGCGGTATGCCGAGTGGGGGATCACGGCGCGCAAGGAGAAGTACGGCACCTGGCGCGGCTGGCGGCGCCGCTATTCGCACATCGACCTCATCGCCCCGCGCGAACGCTCGCTGGAAGGGATGATCCTGGCGTGGAGCCCTGGGACGACGAAGCCGGTGGAGGGCGACGTGGTCGTCGTCCCCGAGCTGGCCGACAGCGCCGCGGTCCGCGCCTGGCTGCCTAACGTGAAGGGAAAGTTCGTCCTGCTCTCGGCGCCGGAGATCACCTGCCGCCCCGACGAGAACTGGGAGCGCCTGGCGCGCCCGGCGTCGGTGACGGCGATGAAGGCGGCGCGCGACTCCTCCCGCCGCTTCTGGAACCAGCGCGTGCAGCGCATGGGCGGCAACGCGATGAACACCCTGGAGGCGGCCGGCGCCGCAGGAATCATCACGTCGCTCTGGTCGGCCGGGTGGGGGGTGAACAAGGTCTTCAGCGCCAGCACGAAGACCGTCCCGGTGATGGACCTGAGCTGCGAGGACTACGGGCTGCTGCACCGCCTGGCTGCCAACAACCAGGGGCCGCGCCTGCGCCTGGACGCGCGCTCGGAGCAGCTCCCCGATGCCCCGATGTTCAACGTCGTTGGTGAACTGAGGGGGACGGAGAAGCCGGACGAGTACATCTTGTTAGGCGCGCACCTGGACTCGTGGGACGGTGCCTCGGGCGCCACCGACAACGGGACCGGCACCGTGATGATGATGGAGGCGATGCGCCTGCTGAAGGCCGCTTACCCCAACCCCAAGCGCACCATCCTGGTGGGGCACTGGGGAGCGGAGGAGCAGGGGCTCATCGGTTCGCGCGCCTTTGCCGAGGATCATCCCGAGGTCGTGAACGGGATGCAGGTGGCCTTCAACCAGGACAACGGGACCTGGCGCATCGAGTACATCCGGATGATGGGGCTGACCGGCGCCGCGTCGCACTTCGGCCGCTGGCTCAGCGCCGTCCCGGCGGAGATCGAGTCGCTCATCGACCTCGACATCCCGGGCGTGCCGGAGACCGGCGGGAGCGACCACATGTCGTTCCTGTGCGCGGGCGCACCGTCGTTCCGCCTGCAGTCCAACTATCCTGACTATCGCCAGTACACCTGGCACACCAACCGCGACACGTACGACAAGCTCATCCTGGACGACCTGAAGAACAACGCGACGCTGGCGGCGATGTTGGCCTACCAGGCGTCGGAGGATCCGCAGCGCGTGCCGCGCGACCAGCGCATCCTCAAGACGCCGAGTGGCGCCGACCAGCCGTGGCCGCGCTGCCCCACGGCCCGGCGCACCCCGCCGCCACGTTAGGCTCCGGGCAGGGCGCGTGACCGTCGCGCGCCCGGCACCCCGCGCTCCGCTCTCACCGTTCCCCCTCGGACGGTCCGCATGACCTCGACACTCGTTTCTGTCTCGCACGACAGCCTGGAGCTGCACCGCACGGCGCTCACCGGCCACTGCTACCGCATGCTCGGCTCGGCGGTGGACGCCGATGATGCGGTGCAGGAGACGATGTTCCGGGCGTGGAAGGCGCTCGACCGCTTCGACGGGCGCTCCTCGCTGCGCACCTGGCTCTATCGCATCGCCACCAACGTCTGCCTCGACGCACTGGCCAGCCGGTCGCGCCGCGTGGTGGCCATGGACGAGCGGCCGGTGGGCTCGATCGATGAGGAGCTGGTCGAGCTCCCCCGCACGCACTGGCTGGAGCCGGTCCCCGACGCGCGGGCCCTGCCGTCGGAGTCGGACCCCGCGCAGGACCTCCTGATGCGCGAGAGCATCCGGCTGGCCTTCGTCGCCGCGCTGCAGCACCTCCCGCCGCGGCAGCGGGCCGCGTTGCTGCTGACGCAGGTGTTGGGGTGGTCGGCGGCCGAGGTGGCCGAGGGGCTCGACATGACCGTGCCCGCGGTGAACAGCGCCCTGCAGCGGGCCCGCGCCACGCTCGCCAGCCGCAAGGTGCGCGAGACGCCCGTGGCGCTGGACGCCGGGCAGCAGGAGCTGGTGGCGCGCTACGTCGACGCCTTCGAGCGTTACGACGTGTCGATGCTCACCACGCTGCTGCACCAGGACGCCTCGATGTCCATGCCGCCGTACAACCTCTGGCTGCAAGGGCACGAGTCCATCGCCGGCTGGCTCACCGGGCGCGGGTGCGGCTGCAAGGGATCGCGCCTGGTGCCGACGTCGGCGAACGGTTCCCCGGCCTTTGGGCAGTACCGCAACGGTGGCGCCGAGCCGTGGTCGCTCATCGTCCTGGAGATCGTGGGCGACCGCATCGCCCACATGCACTACTTCCTGGACACCCCGACGCTCTTTCCGCTGTTCGGCCTCCCCCCGCGGCTCACGAGCTAGCGGGCGCCGTAGAACTTGCGCCCCGGCGGCACGGCCGCCGGCGCCGGCGGCTGCCACCGGCCGCTCTCGACGTCGAACCAGCGCTCCATCAACCGCTCGCGCTGCAGGCGGGCGATGCGCGTGCTGTCGGGGTGCTCGCGCAGCACCTCGTTGGTCGTGGCCGGATATGCCAGGCGCGCCACGCCGATCAGCGCGTTGAGCC
>CAZVDJ010000054.1:0-13863 GCA_964626245.1 uncultured Gemmatimonadaceae bacterium | reverse complement strand
CCAAGGCCATCGCTCGTGCTATCACACGATTCGGAGGGGCTGACGCATGGCGCGCGTGACTGGCATTGGAGGCGTGTTCTTCAAGAGCAAGGGTGATCCCGCCGCCCTCGCGGCGTGGTACCAGCAGCACCTGGGGCTGACGCTGGAGGACTTTGGCGGTGCCGTGTTGAGGTGGCCTGACGATCGCGCCGAGGACAAGGGGCTGACCGTGTGGCACGTGGCAAAGGGCGACACCAAGTGGTTCGCACCCAGCGACGCGCCATTCATGATCAACTACCGCGTGGATGACATGGCGGGGATACTCGCGCGGTTGCGCGAGGGCGGCGTGGAGGCGATTCAGGGCCCCGAGTCGCACGAGAACGGGAAGTTCGCCTGGATCCTGGACCCCGACGGCAACAAGGTCGAGTTGTGGGAACCCATGCCGTGGGACGCGAAGAACAAGGGCGCGTGAGCGTCTAAGGGGCAGGGACTGCCGGCATCGATAGAAGGTGATGCAGCCACGACACTTCATCGTGCCGTTTCTCGCACACGCGGTCGGGACACTCATCTCGAGGGCGGCGCGGCCCCAGGCGTGACCACGGGGCGGCCAGCCGTCCACCGCTGAGCACCATTGCCACGCAGGTCCTTCATGCGGCGAAGCGTGATGTTGACATTTCATAAGTCATAACGGGAACTGTGTACTTGACGCACGTTGATGTCACGAAACGACTTACCCATCGTTTGTGTCGCGCGGCGGTGCGCCGCGGCTAAGAGCCCGGCGCACCGCCGCGCGAAAGTCATCGTCGACACGCAGCCGCTGGGGCGATGGCCCGGAGATCTTCCGCCCCGACGACTTTTTGTTCGTGTGTGGCGCTAGCCCACCCGCTTTGGTAGGTTCCTTCCTTTTGTCGGTCACTCGGGCACCTCCGTAGATTTGGCCGCGAAGCCAAAACGAACAAACACCGCTTGCGCATTTGTTCTGGCTCCGCCAGATTCTGCCACATGCCCCACACCAACCAATTGCTGTCGTCTCTCCGTGAGCGGCTTCGGGTTCTCGACGTTGAGCGAGAGGCCCTTGTTCGACTGGTAGAGATGTACAGCGAGAATGCCGCGACAGAGGCTGCAGCTCCGATTCCTGTCAAAGCGCCGGAAAGCGCGCCTGCACCCTATCGCACTAGACAACGTGGGGGGCGCCCGCACAATCCGTTTGCTCCAATCCCTGGCGGCGCGACCGAGCGCATTCGGGAGGTGCTGAAGGTCCGACCCGGACTCAAATACGGCGAGTTGGTCGAAGCGGTGCTGACGGCGGGACTTACGTCGAGCTCGAAGGACCCGAAGCGGGCACTCGGGAGCACGATCTCCGGCCTTGTCGCGCGACAGGTCATTCGCCGCGACAAGGATGGAAGGCACTTCCTGATGTAGCGCATACGACGAAGGCCCGGGGGATGAGAGCCCCGAGCCCGAGTCGCGGACACTGGTTGTGGGCCGGGTCTGGTGACCGGAGCGGCCTTGGCAGTCCATGTCCGGGGAGTTCGATCCTCCCACGGTCCACAACCGCACGACTTTCACGCGAAACCGGGAAACGCTTCTCAAGGCCATACCCGGCTCGCCCAACCACCCCAAGGAGGGGATGACAATGCCGCCGCCACCATGACCTGACCTTGGAGCCGGAAGGGGACCCCCTTCCGCCTCCAAGGATACGCACATGTCCACTTCGCCGCAACAGCCCTCTGTGCCGCCCTGGCGTGAGGGAGAGACCTGTCATTATCCAAGGAGTTCCAATCATGAAGACGAATCCCTGGCACTCGATCAAGCAGTCGGTGCACCACAATGACACCGACTGTAACGCCGGCAACAACATCGAGCGCGAGAACATCCGTCCCGGCACTGGCGGCAAGCCGCTGTGCGTCGAGTGCGCCCGACTGCCCCGCCGGTACTAACACTGGTCGGACGGGATAGACAGGGCCGTGGTGGAGCGAAATACCAGCTCCCACCACGGCCCTGTCAGTTCGTTATCGATCACCGGCCACGCGCGGCGGAGCGAAAGCACCGGCAATCCCCCGCGAATCGCGACAGACAGCGCACGGTATCCCTCGTCCATGTGGCCGTGGAAACGAACGGTCGGTTCCGGGAACGCATGCCCGGGACCGCCCTCGCACGATTCAAAGGTTTCCACCCCGCCGTCCATGAGAACACGGACCGCGTGCGCGATTCCGGGGTCGACTGTCGGCGAGATCTCGTCAAGTGGAATCACGGCTCCCCTCCGCGCGTTTGCTGGCGATAGGTCAGGCGTCGCCCATCTGCTCCACGAATTGCACGAGAGACGCGCTCGCCGTCATCCTCACGACGCGTGTTGTACTTGAACTCGGCCTCGCTGACGTAGCGGTGCAGGTGCTTCTTGCTGACGCTGTGGTAGGTGCCAACCATGCCGCGCTTGAGCAGCGCAAAGAACCCTTCGATGGTGTTGGTGTATACCTCGCCGTCGACGTACTTCCCACGACTGTGGTTGATGCGATAGTGCCCGCCCCGATACTCCGCGTCGAGCCCCTTGTATCCCTTCCGGTCGTCCGTCATGAGCGTGGCATTCGGGTGAACCATCTCGCGTACATGCTGCTTCAGCGTGGATGGGGTCACGTCCGCCACGACCTTCGCCTTCACCCGCCCTCCGCGCTCAACGCCTGCCACCACCGGCGTCTTGCGGTCCTTGAAGTCAGGCGCCGGACCTAAGCGCACGCGTCCGTTGTCCCGGAACGTCACGCCGCGCGGCTTCCCGCCAACGTAGGTCTCGTCGTACTCAACGACGCTACCGTCACCGCCGAGCTGGGGCTCTGTCTCGTTCGCTGGCTGCATCGCCCAACGAATGCGGTGCATCATGAACAGCGCGGTCTTGTACGTCACGTTCGTTGCGCGGGAAATCTCCATCGCGGAAACGCCCTTCTTCGACTGGCACGCCGCCCAGAACGCGTAGGCCCAATGCCGGAGCGGGACCGGCGAGTCCTCCATAATGGTCCCAACGCGCACGGTGAATTGCCGCTTGCAGCCCCGGCAGCGCCACAGATAGCGCGCGTGGCGTCCCCCGTCCGCGGCCCGCACCTGGCTCACGTCCGTGTCTCCGCAGCGGACACAGCACGGCGTGCTCCCCCAGCGCTGCTCCTCAAAGAACTCCACGGCGGTGAGGTCGTCAGAACAAGCCCGTGGAATCTTGGCGAGGATAGGCGACTTGGGCGATCCGGCGCGACGTTGTATGGGCATGTGGCCATATTATCACCAATGCGCCCGTGCGTCAAGTACACAGTTCCCGTCATAACTTATGAATTGTCCATGCACGCGTCGACTGCCGCTGAGAGCAGGGTCTTCCTGGCGCTGGCCGACCCAAGCCGCCGGGCGATCTTCGAATCGCTGACGCGTGGCGAGGCGGCGGTGAAGGACCTGACGGCGCGCTTCGACATTTCGCAGCCGGCCGTTTCGCAGCACCTCGCGACCCTCAGGGAGGCCGGGCTGGTGCGGGGGCGGCGCGAGGGGCGCTGCGTCTACTACCAGGTGGACTCGAAGGGGATGAAGCCGCTCATCGACTGGATCGCCCACTATCGGGCCTTCTGGACGGAGCACGTCGACCGCCTGGAGCAACTCCTGCAAACCATGGAGCCATGACGGTCACCGACACCACCGATCGGACGCAGGGCGAATCGCTGTCGATGGAGTTCGACCTCCCGCACGCACCGGCGAAGGTGTGGCGCGCACTCACGGAGCCCGCCCTGCTGTCGCAATGGCTGCTTCCCGTCGTTGGGCTGCGACTGGAACCCGGCACCGCCTTCGCGTTCCAGGCGCCACCGCAGCCCGGGTGGGATGGGACGGTGAACTGCACCCTGCTCGACCTCGAGCCTCTGCGCTCGATCCGCTATGCGTGGGTCGTGGGGGAGCTCGACACGATCGTGACCTTCACGCTGGTGCCCACCGAGAGCGGGACGCGGTTGTCGCTGGTGCAGTCGGGGTTCAAGCCGCAACAGAAGCAGAACTTCGGCGGCGCGCGCTATGGCTGGAAGATGATGGGCGGCAGGCTGGTCGACCTTCTCGCGAGGACCGCATGAGCTGGCATTCCTGGATACGACAGCTGCACCGCTGGATCTCCATCCTCTTCACGGCGACGGTGGTCGCCAACATCCTCATGCGGGTGATGCGGGAGGGCGAGCCCCCTGCGGCGGTGACGTACTCTCCGCTCCTGCCTCTCGCCCTCCTGCTGCTCAGCGGGCTCTACCTCTTCGCCCTTCCCTACACCGCCAAACGACGGGGCGGTTCACGTACCGACTGAGCGACCTCGCCCGCACCTGCCCTGCTCCCCAGCCGCGGCTACCACTGGTGCTGCGGCTGCTCCGGCGGAGGGACGGGCGGGCCGGGGGGGCGGAGCGGCGCAATCATTTCGTAGTTGGCCGGCGGCGTCTTGCCCAGCAGGTGCGTCACGAAGTAGTCCCAGCGCTTGCGGGTGGCGAACACGGGGAGCCCGTGCGGCGCGTCGGGGAAGACCAGCAGGTCGAAGTTGCTCTTGTTCGCCTTGATCAGGGCGTCGACCATCTTGATGGTGTTGGCCGGGTGCACGTTGTTGTCCAGGTCACCGTGCATCAGCAGCAGGCGTCCCTTGAGGTTCCTGGCCAGGGTGTAGTTGGCGGCGGAGTCGTACGACGCCTTCTCGTACGGTCCCTGGTAGCGGCCGGCCCAGTACCATGCGTACGTGTTGGGGTGGTGATTGCCCGAGGTGCTCACGGCGACCTTGTAGAAGTCGGGGAAGCGCAGGATCGCATCGGTCGACGCCAACCCGCCGCCCGAGTGCCCCCAGATTCCCACGCGGGTGATGTCGATCCACGGGTGACGCGCGGCGAGTTGCCGGATTCCGGCGACATGATCGGGAATCCCGTTGTCGCCCATGTTGCGGTAGTAGTAGTCGTGGAAGGCCTTGGACCGGCGCGGCGTCCCCTGGTGGTCAATCTGCACGACGATGAATCCGAGCTCCGCGATGGCTTGCGGTTCCCCCGTGCCGGACCACCCCCAGCGCCCCACGCTCCCCACCTGCGGACCCGGGTAGATGTGGTCCAGGATGGGGTACGACCTGGTGGAATCGAAGTGGCTGGGCTTGTACATCAGCCCGTACAGGTCCGTCACGCCGTCGCGCGCCTTGACGGTGATGATCTGCGGTGGACGCCAACCTACCGACTGCAGCAGCTCGGCGTCGCCGCGCCCCAGCTCCATGATCACGCGGCCGTCCGCGGCGGCGCGCAACACGATCACCGGCGCCTTGTCCACGGGGGCGTAGGTATCGATGAAGTACGGACCCTTGGGCGCAAAGACGATGGAGTGATCGCCATTCTCGGGGGTGAGCGGCGTCATCCCGCTCCCGTCGATATTCACGCGGTACAGATGCGAGTAGTAGAGGAAGTCGCGGTCCTTGCCCCATGCGCTGAAGTAGACGGCCTGCGGCGCGCCTCGCGCAGCACTATCGACGCGGAAGAGGCGGTCGACGACATAGGTCCCGGACTCGACCTGGTTCTTGACGACGCCGTCGGCGCCGATGCGATAGAGATGTCCCCATCCATCGCGCTGCGACCACCAGACCAGGTCGTCCGATCCCCTGGCCACTTCCCAGTTCTCGCGCCCGAACTGGTGCGACAGTTCGACCCAGGTCGCCGAGGAATCGCGCGTGACGGTGGTGGCGTCGCCGGTCCTCGCATCCACGAGCAGCGCCGAGATGCGGCTGGGGCCGCGGTTGGCGTTCAGCATGTAGAACTTGTCGCCGGCGCGGTTCCAGATGGTGCGCGTGCTCACCGTGGTTTGCGGCGAGGGGTCGGCCTTGGCGCGCACGTTCGTGCGATCCACGATGTCGATCACGTGCGTCACATGCGTGGGAAGGACCGAGTCACTGGGGACGGCGTAGTGGTAGCTGCGATCCACCGGCTGGTCGCCGGTGGAGGAGTACATGGGATAGATGCGCGTGCCGCGCAGGTCCTCGCGGTGCACGGTGAAACGGCGCGCGTCGGTGGTCCAGTTGATGTTCACGCGCGTTGGGCGCGGCTTGGCGGTGTCGCCGGCCACGTCGCGGTTGGTGCCGCCGTAGGCAAAGAGGCGCTCTCCGTCCGTGGTGAGCGCGATGGAGCCACGGGGAAGTGGAACGGAATCCTGCCGCGCTCCCCGCCCTCGTCCCGGACGCGCTGCGGAGTTGCGTGCCGTGGTGTCGCTGCGGGAGCGCCGCACGGAGTCGGCCGCGGCGACGGCGTCGGAGTCGGAGAGGGCGGCCGGCCGGAGGTAGAGGTTGAAGCGCCAGGCGAAGACGTCCCATTTCCTGTCCGGCGACCGGCTGGCGTAGGAGGGGCCGTCCTTCAGCGTGCGCTTGAGCGCCCAGTCGATGCTGTCCTGCGCCACGCACGTGTAGCTGGCGGGGTCACAGCGCACCGCCTTGCGATGGAGGAGCAGTTCGATCGCCTTGCCGCTGTCCACCGGGGCAAAGGCCGGGAAGCGCGCGGGATCGACGATGGTGTCGGCCGTGATGGAGAGAATGGCTGCCATGCGTCCCTGGTCGAAGTAGACGCGCCGGCTGGCGCGTGCCGGATCGACCAGGTAGATGGTCCCGCGATCGGTCTTGCCGCTGGAGGTATAGACGAATCGAACGCTGTCATCGAGCCAGATGGGAGTGATGCTGGCGCCGAGGACGTAGGCGCCCGCCGTCCGGATCACATCGGCCCGGTGATAGTCGATGTCTTGCGCGGCGACCTGGAGGGCGGTTGCGGCGAGCAGCGTGGGCAGGACGAGCCAGTTGCGCATGGGAGGGGACGAGGAGTGGTGCCGGCTCGAGGAGTCGGCCGGACGCGGCGCACGGCGAGCGAGAAGGTGACGCATGGGCACGCGATGAACGAAGTACCGCGACGTTGATCGCGACCCTCGAAGAAACGCCGGGCCAGCTGGAATCGCTGGGCGATGGCCAAGATCATCCGCCTCTTCGATGCGACCTCGCCGATTGCGTTGCGCTGCGCCCGCTGGCATGGCCAGTAGCTGTGGGGCGAGCGGCCGCGCGGTTGCCGCCTTCGCCAGCGCCCCGTAGCTTCTCTCGCGCGCTCGGGGCGCATTCAGTCCGCGAAGAGGGCCGTGCCCACCCGCTGCAGTCTCTCACATCGCGAACCTTCTTTCAGCCTGATCAGTGCGGACTCCAGGCGCTCATGAAAGGAGATTCGTATGTACCCCAACCCGCAGGATGTCCTGCCGCTCCCGCCGCACCCGGACGTGGAGCACTACCGGAGGCGCGCCAAGGAGCTCGTCAAGGCGCATCGCGACGGCGAAGAGGCAACGCGCGACTGGGCCAGGCGCTGGATCGACGCACTGCTCGCGCTCGGCGAGCTCACGGATGCGCAACCTGGCGACGCCAACCGCACGGCGAAGCTGCTCGCCGAGTACGCCACCGAACGACTGACGCGCGGGAAGGGGGCGCTATCGCAGGCGCAGTTCGTCCTGGCGCGCGCGCATGGCTTTCCCAGTTGGTCGTCGCTCAAGGCGCACATCTCGGCGCTCGCCGGCGATCATTCGGCGGTGTCGACGTTCGAGCGCGCCGCCGACGCCGTCGTGCAGGGCGACCTGGCGACCCTCGACCGGTTGCTGATCGACGACCCGTCGCTGATCCGGGCCCGTTCCACGCGCGCGCACCAGGCCACGCTCCTGCACTACGTCTCGGCGAACGGTGTCGAGAACTATCGCCAGCGGACGCCGGCAACGATCGTCGAGATCGCGCGCCGCCTGCTGGATGCCGGCGCCGACGTGAATGCCGAGGCCGACGTGTACGGCGGCGGGGCGCGCACCCTGGGGCTCGTGGTGACGAGTGCGCACCCGCGCCGCGCGGGGGTGCAGCTGGCGCTGGCCGACCTGCTGATGGCGCGTGGCGCGCCCATGGAGCCGCGCCTGGTGCGTTCCTGCCTGATGAACGGTTGTCCGGAGGCGGCGGCACACATGGCCGGCCGCAGCACGGCGTTGGGGATTCCGCTGGAGCTCGAGGAAGCGGCCGGCGTGGGACGCCTCGACGTCGTGGCCGACTTCTTCACGCCGGAGCGGCGCGCCGAGCCGCACGACGTGGCGCTCGCGCTCATCACCGCGTCCTGGTACGACCAGCGCGAGGTCGTGACGTATCTCCTGGACCAGGGCGTGGACGTCGCGACGCGCCATCCGACGGACGGCGAGACGGCGCTGCACATCGCGGCCTACAACGGGCACGCAGCACTGGTGTCGCTCCTCCTCTCGCGAGGTGCTCCCGTGGACGCGACGGATTCCACCTACGGCACCTCGCCGCTCGTCTGGGCGCTGCACGCGTGGCTTGCGGAACGACGCGAGAACGCGACGGCCTATCGCGCGGTGCTCCTGCGTCTCGTGGAGGCGGGCGCCCGGGTGAAGGGGGAGTGGATCGACGACGAGCGCGTGCGCGCGGACGCGGAACTCAACGCCGCGCTTCGGGCGCGAGCGGAGCCGTCGTAGCGGCAGGATTCGTACGGACGTGCGCGCGGAGCGGCGGGGCCGTTCGGCTGGCTAGCCGCCCGCGTACACCCCGATGCGCACCAGGCGGGGCACGTCGACCGCGTCCTCCACCGTGAGGCGCAACCGACGCACGGGCACGGGGGCAAGTCGGTCCAGCTTGCGGTAGCCGATCGTGGTGCCGCGCGACAGCACGCGCCACCGCGTGCCGTCGTCGCCCTCCAGCACGTACCGTGCAACACGCTGTCCGTGCTCGATCTGCTCCCGCAGGTCGGCGATGCGGAGCTCCGTCTCGCCCGGAAGCGCCAGCTCGGCGACGGCGGTGCGCGCTCCCGTCGATCGCCAGGCAGGGGTAACGTCGCGCGCGAGGTCGTCGCGAAAGAGCATCGCCAGTCGTTCACGCATCCCGGCCAGGCGTGCCACGTCGACCTCGTGCAGCAGCCCGTCGCGCGTGGGAGGGACGTTGAGCAGGAGCTTGGAGTTGCGGCCGACGGAGGTGAAGTAGATCTCCACCAGGTCGTCGACGGACTTGACGCGCGCATCCTCGGCCGGGTGGTAGAACCATCCCGGGCGAATGGACACGTCGGTCTCGCCCGGGCGCCACACGCTGCCGCGGGGGTCGCCCTGCTGCAGGGCGCGCACGATATGCGCACCATCGGCGCCGGGGTACGGGACGGCGGCCGGATCCATGGTGGACCAGTTGGTCTCGCCGGCCACGCCGCGCTCGTTGCCGATCCAGCGCACGTCGGGGCCCGCATCGGAGAAGATGACGGCCGCAGGTTGCAGCCGGCGGACGAGCCCCCAGTAGCGCGCCCAGTCGTAGACCTGGCGGCGCCCGCCTGGCCCCTCGCCGTTCGCCCCGTCGAACCAGACCTCGTGCACCTGGCCGTAGTTGGTCAGGAGCTCGGTGAGTTGTGCCGTGAAGACGTCGTCGTAGCGGGGGGAATCGCCGTAGGCCGGGTGATTGCGATCCCACGGCGAGCAATAGAGACCCACGCGCAGCTCCTCGGCCGCGCACGCATCGACGAACTCGCGCACGACGTCGCCCCGGCCACCGCGCCACGGCGACGCCGCGACCGAGTGCGTGGTGGTGCGTGTTGGCCAGAGGCAGAAGCCGTCGTGGTGCTTGGCGGTCAGCACCATCGCGCGAAAGCCGGCCTGCCGCGCCGCGCGCGCCCATTGCCTCGCGTCGAGTCGCGCGGGATTGAAGAGGCGCGGGTCCTCCTTCCCGTCCCCCCACTCGCGATCGGTGAAGGTGTTGACGCCGAAATGCACGAAGAGCGCCAGCTCGTCGCGCTGCCAGAGGAGCTGCGAGGGCGACGGCACGGGGCGTGATGGCTGCCGCGCACCGGACGAGCGCACGGGTGACGAACCGCCGGGAGAGGGGGCGAGACGGCCGGCGGCCGCGGCGAACACGCTGGCACCAAGGAAGTCGCGGCGAGAGAGCATGGTGAGGACGCTCGGTGTGTGACGGATGCGAGGGCTCAGCGCACGGTCAGGTGGCCGCGCAGCCGGATGTCGGCCGACGACGATCCCAGCATGATGCGAAAGGTGCCGGGCTCGACGACCTGGCGCATGTCGCGATCGAGCATGGAGAGCTGTTCTGGGCCCAGTTCGAAGGTCACGACGCGCGCCTCACCCGGCGCCAGGCGAATGCGCTGAAAGCCGGCCAGCTGCATCACGGGGCGGGCGACGGAGGCCAGTTCGTCGCGCAGGTAGAGCTGCACCACCTCATCGCCGCTGCGCGCGCCGGTGTTGCGCACGCGGGCGCTCACGCGAACGGTGCCATCGCCGGCGACCAGCGCTGGCTCGATGGCCAGCTGCTCGTAGGCAAACTCGGTGTAGGAGAGGCCGAAGCCGAAGGGAAAGCGCGGCTTGCCCGTCAGGTCCACGTAGTCATCGCCACGGCCCGTGGGGGTGTGTCCGAGGTAGAGCGGCAGCTGCCCCTCGGCGACGGGGAAGGTGATGGGGAGACGCCCGCCAGGTGCATGGTCCCCGAACAGGACGTCCGCCACCCCGTCGCCTCCGCCCTCACCGGGATACCACGCCATCAGCACGGCATCCACCCGGTCGAGCCAGCGCTCCATGGTGATGGCACTTCCCCCCACGAGCACCACGACGGTCGGTGTGCCCGTCGCCGCAACGGCTTCGATGAGCGCCTCCTGGTGACCCGGGAGCGAGAGCAACGCACGGTCGCGAAATTCTCCCTCCTCGATGCCTGCGACGACGATCGCCACCTGGCTGGCGCGCGCGGCGGCCCCCGCGCTGTCGAGCGACGCGCGCCATGGGTCGGCGCGGGTGTCCCAGACCAGCCGCACGCGCGCATTGCCCGTCGTCTCCCGGTACTCGAGCCGCAGTGCGTGCCGGCTGCCGGGCGGCAGCGCAACGTTGGCCAGCAGCGCGCGATGCGACTGCTTGCGCCAGTTGTCGATCACGAGCGAGTCGTTGAGCCAGAGCCGCCAGCCGTCGCTCCCCTCCACCCCGATGCGCCGCACGCCAGCCGGCGGAACGACCAACTCCCCGCTCCAGCGCACCGAGTACCAGTCGGTGGAGAGCCCCGACGCCGGGGGATTGAAGGTCCAGCCGAAGTTCACCCGTTCATCCACGCGCACCGCGCGCGGCGCCCCCTCGAGCGAGGGATTGTCGAAGTACTCCCCGCGCACCCCTTGCACCTGCCGACCGCCGACCGTGGCGCGCAACTGGGCGGGCGGCACGTCGCTGTGCGACGTGGCGCTGCGCCCCGGCCCGCGGGCGTGGCGGATGCTGGCCCCCGCTCCCGCACGGGCGCGCACGCCCTGCAGGATGGAGACCGGGCGGTTGCCCGGGCCGCTGTAGCCGCCCAGCCTCGCCTCGTCGGCGTCTGCGCCGATGACCGCAATCGCGCGCACCACACCCGCCAGCGGCAACGCACGCCGCTCATTCCTGAGCAGGACGAGCGACTGGCGCGCCGCCTCGCGGGCGAGCGCGCGATGGTCGGGATGTCCGTTCCAGAACGCCGCGCTGTCGGGATCGGCGTAGGGGCGCTCGAATAGACCCAGCTCGAACTTGGCCCGCAGCACGCGCGACACGCTGGCGTCGATGATCGAGTCGGCGATCAAACCGCGCCGGAAGGCCTCCCAGTAGGGCGCGTGCTGGGGGAAGGACGACTGGAAGACGACGTCGAGTCCGGCCTCGAAGGCGTGCTTCGCGGCGGTCGGCGTGTCGGGTTCCGTCATGTGCAGCACCGTGGCGCCGCCGGTGGCGGCGGCGTCCGAGATGACAAAACCCTCGAAGCCCCATCGTCCCTTGAGCGTCCCCGACAGGAGCCGGCGATTCTGCGTCGACGGCAATCCGTCCACCGAGTTGTAGGATGTCATCACCGAGCGTGCGCCCGCATGCCGGATGGCATCGCGAAACGGGGGAAAGTGCACCTCCTCCAGCGCCCGCTCGCTGAGCTCGATGGGATAACTGTCACGCCCCCCTTCCCCGACGTTGGCGACGAAGTGCTTGGGGGTGGCGATGACCCCGCGCGTCTCGAACGCCGCCACGAAGGCGCGCCCCATGCGCGACGTGAGGTACGGGTCCTCGCCGAAGGTCTCCTCCACGCGCCCCCATCGCACGTCGCGGGCGATGTTCACCACCGGCGACAACACCTGCCTAACGCCTCGGCTTCGCGCCTCGCGCGCGGAGGCCGCGGCCACGCGCGCGACGAGCCCCGTGTCCCACGTGGCGGCGAGCCCGATGGCCTGGGGAAAGGCGGTCGCCCCCTCGCGCATGAGCCCGTGCAGCGCCTCGTCGAAGGCAAGCATGGGAATCCCCAGCCGGGTGCGCTCCACGAAGTGGCGCTGGATGGCGTTCATGCGCTCGGTGTGCAGGCGGCCGATGGCTCCGGGCGGGTGTCCCTCCCGCGCAGCGGCTTCGGCCGCTTGACCAACCGACACCTGCAGGCCGAAGATCCCGGCGGAGTAGTCGTGCGACGGGTCGTCCAGGTCGCCAGGAATCATGAAGAGCTGGCGGAACTTCTCCTCCAGCGTCATGCGCCCCAGCACGTCGCGCACGCGTTCGGCGATGGGGCGTGCGGGGTCGCGATAGGGAGGCGGCGCGGGGCGCTGCGCGGCAGCGGGCGCCCCGACCAGGGCGAGCGCCAGTGCCAGGCGCGCCGTGCGAGTGAAGGGTGCGGACATGGTGATCGGCGAAGATGCACCCAACGGGGGCCGTCGACTACCGTCCCGGGCGAGGTAGCTTTCCCCGCATGCCCAGCCCGAACGACTCGCTCCTCGACGCCCTGCTCGACTCGTGGGATCGCAACATCACGGTGCTCACCAACCTGCTGCGCGCCGTGCCGCCTGGCGGACTGGAGGCGCGCGCCAGGAACGCCGTGCGCGCGCGCATCGAGAGCGGTCGCGCCTTGGACCGGGATGTTGCGCACCCGCTCCTGCTGGTGCAGCTGCTCATCTTCCACGAGGGGTACCACCACGGGCAGGTGAAGCTGGCGTTGAAGGGCGCGGGGATTCCGATTCCCGACGATGTGGCCGGCCCGGCGACATGGGACGTCTGGCGCGCGCGATGACGGATCGAAAGGAGCACTGGGAGCGGGTCTATCAGACCAGGGGGCCAGAGCAGGTGAGCTGGTTCCAGCCCGAGGCGCGCCTTTCGCGCCAGCTCATCGGGCAGATGGAACCGGACCGTGCCGCACGTATCATCGATGTGGGCGCCGGGGCATCGGTGCTCGTCGACGGACTGCTTGCCGACGGGTACCAGCGGGTGACGGTGGTGGACATTGCCGAGGCGGCGCTCCAGGTGGCCCGCGCACGGCTCGGCGCACGGGCGAAGGCGGTGACCTGGCTGGCGGCCGACCTGCTCACGGCCAAGCTCCCCGCGGAGGGGCTCGACGTCTGGCACGACCGTGCCGTCTTTCACTTCCTCACGTCGGCCGAGGAGCGGGCGCAGTACGTGGACCAGGTGCGCCGCGCCGTGCGTCCCGGAGGGCTCGTGCTCGTGGCCACGTTCGCGGAGGACGGCCCGCCGAGGTGCAGCGGTCTGGATGTGGCGCGCTACTCTGCCACGTCGCTTTACGGCGAGTTCGGCCGCGACTTCCGCCTGGTCGAGAGCCACCGCGAGCTTCACATCACTCCAGCGGGGGCACGACAGGCGTTCACCTATTGCGCCTGTCGGCTGGCGCCCGGGGCGGGCGCGCGTACCACTCGGGAGACGAACGCTCCCAGCGGGTCGGCGGCGGACCGGGCGACGACGCGAGGCGACGGCCCCTCGTCGACGCCGACGGCGGCAGCCTGACGGCCGGGCCGCGGCGACGCTGGTGCCGCCTGCTCAGCCGTGGGGCTTGTCCGGTGACGGTTCGTCCCGCCCGTGATCGGCCCATCGTGCACGGCCGCTCGCGGACCCAACGTC
>CAZVDJ010000053.1:0-13868 GCA_964626245.1 uncultured Gemmatimonadaceae bacterium | reverse complement strand
GGCCCGCACGTGCGCGTACGCCGACTCGCGGTTGGTCGGGTCGTAGTCCGGCGCCGTGGCCCGCAGGCGCACCCGCCCGCCGTCGTGCAGCTGCACCACGCGCACCTCCTCCTCGGTCTCGGGGACCGTGATCTCCCGCTCCAGCGGCACGAAGTCGGCCGGGAGGAAGTCGGCGTGCACCGCCTCCACCTCGTGCTCGCGCGTGAAGGCGTAGCTCTTGGTCGACCCTTCATGGTCGTTGAAGGAGACGCACGGCGAGATGACATCGACCAGCGCGAATCCCTTGTGCGCAATCCCCGCCTTGAGGATCGGCACCAGTTGCTTCTTGTCGCCGGAGAACGAGCGCGCCACGAAGGTGGCGCCGAGCGTCAGGGCCAGGAGCACCGGGTCAATGGGGGCCTGCTCGTTCGCCTCGCCCTTCTTGCTCGTCGACCCGATGTCGGCCGACGCCGAGAACTGCCCCTTGGTCAGGCCGTAGACGCCGTTGTTCTCCAGCACGTACAGCATGTTCACGTTGCGCCGGATGGCGTGCGATAGCTGCCCCAGCCCGATGGACAGCGAGTCGCCGTCGCCGGAAATCCCGATGTAGGTGAGCGAGCGGTTGGCGGCGGCGGCGCCGCTGGTCACCGACGGCATGCGCCCGTGCACGGAGTTGAAGCCATGCGACTGCTTCATGAAGTACGCGGTCGTCTTGGACGAGCAGCCGATGCCGCTCATCTTGGCGGCGCGGTGCGGCTCGAGATCGAGCTCCCACGCCGCCTGCACCAGTGCCGCGGTCACCGAGTCGTGTCCGCACCCGGCGCACAGGGTCGACATCGCCCCTTCGTAGTCGCGCAGCGTGAGCCCGAGCCCGTTGGTGCGCGAGCTGGGGTGCCTGACGGGAGGCTTGGCAATGGAGGTCATGCGGGCACTCCGGTGCGGTGGGCCACCACGCCGTCCACCACGACCTTCGCGGTGAGCGGCATGCCGCCGTAGTCGAGGATGGAGGTCATGGCATCGCGCGGGACGCCCAGTTCCACGGCCAGCAGGGCGCGCAACTGCGCATCGCGGTTCTGTTCGATCACGAACACCCGCTCGTAGGCTTCGAGGAACTCCTTCACCTCGGCGCCGAACGGGAAGGCGCGAATGCGCATCACGTCGGCCAGGATTCCCTGGGTCCGCAGCAGGTCGGTGGCCTCGCGCACGGCGGCGTCGCACCCGCCGATCGTCACCAGCCCCACCTCGGCGTTCGGCTGCCGGTGGACGATGGGGCGCGGCAGCACGGTGGCCGCGTGCTCGAACTTTCGCTTGAGCCGGTCCACCACTTCCTGGTACGCGTCCGAGTCCTCGGTATAGGCGGCGTGCTTGTCGTGCCCCGAACCGCGCACGAAGTACGCCCCCTTTCCACCAACGCCCGGCAGCGTGCGCGCCGCGATGCCGTCGCCGTCGGCGTCCACGTACCGGGAGAACTTCTGGATCTTCGCCAGCGCCTCGGCGTCCAGCACCTTGCCGCGGTCGGGGCGGTAGCCGTCGTCCCAGGTGAGGCGCGGGATCATCCAGTCGTTCATCCCGATGTCCAGGTCCGACGCCACGAAGACCGGCGTCTGGAAGCGCTCGGCGATGTCGAACGACTGCACCGCCATCTCGAAGCACTCGTGCGGGTTGGCCGGGAAGAGGATGAGGTGCTTGGTGTCGCCGTGCGAGGCGTACGCCAGCGACATCAGGTCGGCCTGCTGCGTGCGCGTCGGCATCCCCGTGGCGGGCCCGCAGCGCTGCACGTCGAAGAAGACCGCCGGGATGTCGGTGTAGTAGGCGAGGCCGATGAATTCCTGCATGAGCGAGATGCCCGGCCCCGACGTGTTGGTGAAGGCGCGCGCGCCGGCCCATCCGGCGCCGATCACGATCCCGGCAGCCGCAAGCTCGTCCTCGGCCTGCAGGATTGCATAGCGGTTGTGCCCGGTCTCCTTGTCCACGCGGAAGCGCTCGCAGAAGCCCTTGAACGCTTCCATGAGCGCGGTGGCTGGCGTGATGGGGTACCACGCCCCGACCGTGGCGCCGGCGTAGACCGCGCCCAGCGCGCATGCCGTGTTCCCGTCCAGCAGGACGCTCCCGCCGGTCGCGTCCATCTTCTCCAGGTGGAACGGGAGCGGGCAGGTGAGGTTGGCCTTGGCGTAGTCGTAGCCCAGGTGGATCGCGGTGTGGTTGGCGTCCAGCAGGCGCTGCTTCTTCCCGAACTTCTCGTTCAGCATCTGCCCCACGACATCCATGTCGATGTCGAGCAGCGCGGCCAAGGCGCCGGCATACGCGATGTTGCGCAGCAGCGTGCGGTCGCGATCGCGCTCGAACGCCTCCACGCACATGCGGCCGAACGGGATCCCGAGGATCGTGATCCCCTCGCGCACCAGGTCCGGGTCCAGCGGCCATGACGAGTCGTAGAGCAGGTAGCCGCCGGGCCGCACCGTGGCCACATCGCGCGCGTAGGTCGACGGATTGAGCGCCACCACCAGGTCCACCTCGGACGGGCGCGCGGTGTAGCCGTCCTTGCTCACCCGGATCTCGTACCAGGTGGGGAGACCCTGGATGTTGGACGGGAAGATGTTCTTCCCCGTGACCGGGATCCCCATCCGGAAGATGGCCTGCATGAGGAGGGCGTTGGCACTGGCCGAGCCGGTGCCGTTCACCGTCCCCATCTTGAAGGCAAAGTCGTTGATGGCGCTCATCGGGCCACCGTTCCTGCGTAGGCAAGTTTGAGGTCGAACGTGCGCATGTCCCACGCCGCCGTGGGGCAGCGCTCGGCGCACAGGCCGCAGTGCAGGCAGACATCCTCGTCCTTCACCATCACCCGCTTGGTCTGCGGGAGGGCGTCGGAGACGTAGATGGGCTGCGTGGTGTTGAGCGCGGGTGCGGAGAGCCGGGTGCGAAGTTCCGCCTCGTCCGTGCCGTTGGTGGTGATCGTGAGGCAGTTGGTGGGGCAGACGTCGACGCAGGCATCGCATTCGATGCACAGTGGCGCGGCGAAGTGCGTCTGGATGTCGCAGTTGAGGCAGCGTTGCACCTCGCGGGCCGTCTGCTCGGCGGTGAAGCCCAGCTCCACCTCCACGCCGATGTCGCGGAAGCGCTTCTCCAGCGCCTCGTGCTGCATCTTCTGCCGCTTGGAGGCGTCGTAATCGTTCTCGTAGGCCCAGGCGTGCATCCCCACCTTGGCGCTCACCAGCGTCATCCCCGCGGGCGGCCGTTCGCTCACCGGCTTCCCCTGGCAGTGCAGGTGGATGGAGATCGCCGCCTGGTGCCCGTGCGCCACGGCCCAGATGATGTTCTCGGGACCCCACGCCGCGTCGCCACCGAAGAAGACACCGGCGCGCGAGCTCTCGTGCGTGGCCTTGTCCACCACCGGCATGTCCCACTTGGGGTCGAAGTCGATCCCCAGGTCGCGTTCGATCCACGGGAAGGCGTTGTCCTGCCCGATGGCCAGGATGACGGCGTCGCACGGGATGATCACCGTCCCCACCACCGTGCTCGTCTGGCGCCCCCTGGCGTCCTCGGTCCACTGGAGCTGCTCGAACTCCATGCCCACCAGCGTGCCGTTCTCCACCACGAAGCGCTTCGGCGCGTGGTTCTCGACGATCTCCACCTGCTCTTCCTCGGCGTCCTCCAGCTCCCACGGCGACGCCTTGAAGTACTTGCGGCCGCGGCGCGCGATCACCTTGACGTCGGTCGCTCCCAATCGTTTGGCCGAGCGGCAGCAGTCCATGGCCGTGTTCCCCACGCCGATGATCAGGACGCGCGGCTCGATCTTCTCCACGTGGCCGAAGTGCACGTTCGCCAGCCACTCGATCCCGATGTGGACGTGGCCGGGGGCGTCCCAGCGGCCAGGGATGTCGAGCTCCTTCCCCTTGGGGGCCCCGCTGCCGACGAAGACGGCGTCGTACCCCTGTGCGAGCAGGTCGCGCATGCT
This sequence comes from uncultured Gemmatimonadaceae bacterium, assembly GCA_964626245.1. Classification (GTDB taxonomy): domain Bacteria; phylum Gemmatimonadota; class Gemmatimonadetes; order Gemmatimonadales; family Gemmatimonadaceae; genus SCN-70-22. Next base: position 9,934 of record CAZVDJ010000053.1, on the reverse strand, counting down.
GTCGACCGGGGTGCCGTACCGCATGTCGGCCCCCATGCGGATCACGTAGTCGCACTCCTCGTCCAGGACGGTGGCCGGCAGGCGGAAGGCGGGGATGTTGATCCGCATGAGCCCGCCGGGCTGCGCGTTCTTCTCGAAGATCGTGACGTCGTAGCCGAGCGGGAGGAGGTCGTTGGCGACCGTGAGCGACGCCGGCCCGGCGCCGACGAGGGCGACGCGCTTCCCGTTCTTCTGCGCGGCCCCCGTGGGGAGCCGGTCGGTGATATCGCCGCGGTGGTCCGCGGCCACGCGCTTGAGGCGGCAGATGGCGACCGGTTTCTCCTCCACGCGGCCGCGGCGACACGCCGGCTCGCAGGGACGGTCGCAGGTGCGCCCGAGGATACCCGGAAAGACGTTCGATTCGCGGTTGAGCAGGTAGGCGTCGTCGTACCTCCCCTGCGCGATGAGCCGGATGTAGCCGGGGACGTTGGTGTGGGCCGGGCAGGCCCACTGGCAGTCGACGACCTTGTGGTAGTACTGCGGGTTGCTGACGTCTGTGGCGCCCATGGCGGCGGAGGCCCCTGGTGTGGTTGGGGCTAGTGTGGGGGGCGGGAGAAGGGGGGGCAAGGGAGGTGCGCCTGACCCCGGTGGCGTGACCGCCTACGGGCGGTCGGCGGCCTCCTCGTTCCTGACCATGTCCGGCAGCGACGCCACCCGCGGCGTTTCCGTTCAGGACGGCCTGGAACCTGTTGCGCTGGAGCCACCGGGCGTCGGTCGCGAGGTTGGGGGGCGGCGTCCATGCGCGGAGTCCAGACCCGGTCGCGCACTCGCGGAATCCGGACCTCGCCCCCCGGCTCCGACGGCAGCGCGCGTGCGCCCATCGTCCTCGCCCGCCAGGGCTCGACGGCGTCGTGATTCCGGGCCAGTGAGGCGCGGGCGGGCACGCGTCAGAACCGTCAAGAGACGTTCGGCTGACGGTCGGGGCCATACGCTGACACAGATCGTCCCTGCGCCATGCGCCGGATGTCGTCCCGACGGAGGGTCTCGGCCGAGCGGCGCGAGCTGCGGCCGACGCTCGCGTGCCCGCACTGCGGGGGGCTGCCGGCTGCGGTGACCTAGGTGGCGGTTGCCCTGATACGGCTGTGGCTGGTTTGGGGCGCAGTGCGGACGGGAGACAAGCCGGTGAGAGAGGGGCGCACCCTCGCGAAAAGTCCGGCAGTCGGGCCCGTCCATTGCAGTGGTGCGGTGGCTCGCAACGCCAGCGGACGCGGCCGTTCGCTACGGGGAGCAGGGGCGACCGTCGGGTTGCGAATGGGGCTCGCGCGGAACGGTCCGCGCGAGGGAGTCGGACGATTGACTTTCGGAGGATGGGAGCATGACACGGGATTGCGCAGGACAGCAGCAGGTGATGGGCGCACGGCTCGCGCGGAACACGCGCGTCGTGCGAGGTGGGACGCTGGCGGCGGTCGCGCTGTTGATCGCCGCCTGCCAGGATCCGGCGACGCCGGTGGGCGTGATGCCCGATGACGCCATGCGCTCGACCGCGAGCGGAACGCCGGGACAGATGCCCTCGGGCTTCACCCGGGCGTCGGGCCCCTCGGGGGCCAGCTTGACGCCGGTGGTGACGGAGACCGGGAAGATCACCGTCTCGGCCGACGCGTTGGGCGGCAACCCGCCGTCCGGCACGCTCGACATCGAGAAGCCGACGGGGGCGACGGTGCGCTCGGCGTACTTCATGGTCGCGTCGACGGGCTTCAGCAACTACCTGCCGGTTGCGAGCGACGTCACGCTGAACGGAGCCAACCCGACGTTCAGCGCCAGCGTGGCCACGAGCATCTCATCGTACACCGTCTTCGGCGACGTGACGGCACTCGTGAAGGGGACGATCGACGCAGCGGCACCGGGAGTAGTCCCAATCGCATACACCGAGGGCTCGTCCATCACGGGAGCGATTGACGGTGCGGCGCTCGTCGTGATCTTCGACGACCCGTCGCAGGCGACGACCAACACGGTCGTGCTCTCCTTCGGCGCGCAGACCACCACGGGTGACCAGTTCCTGGTGAGCTTCGCCAACCCGCTGGACCTGACCGATCCAAACCTGCGGCTCGAGATGAGCCTGGCAATCTCGTTTGGCTTCCAGCCGACGGCTCAAGTGAGCCTGATCGACGTGAACGGCACGCGGCTCACGTCGTGCGCCGGCGGACAGGACGATGGCGTGGGGACGAACGGCGGGTTGATCACCGTGGGCGGCACCGGCGACAGCCCGGCCAACCCGGCCGATCCGTTCGAGACCAACTGCCAGGTGCGGTCGGACGACGAGCTGTACGACCTCAAGCCGTTCGCCAAGCAGGGTGACACGCAGATGGTGGTGAACACGTTCAATCCCACCAACGACGACAACATCTTCCTGGCGATCTTCAACCTCACCGTGCGGGCGGCGGTCAACCCGACGTTCGTGATCGACGTGGAGCCCGAGGATCCGAACAACGTCGTGAGCCTGTCGCGCCGCTACGTCAACATCGCGGCGGTGAGCTCGCCAAGCTTCGACGCCACCACGCTGGACCCGGCGCGTTGCGGCGTGCTGGGCGCCGGCGATCCGATCCGTCCCGACCTGTGGAGCATCGTGGACTACGACGGCGATGGTGACCGGGACCTGATCCTGCGCTACTCCACGAAGCGGTTGGTGAGCGAGGGGATCCTCTCCACGAGCACCACGAGCCTCACGGTGCGCTGCGGCTCGCAGGAGGACAGTGACGACGCCACCGTGGTGCCATAGCTGACCTCTGGCAGCGCTGGCGGCATCCACGGGTGCCGCCAGCACTGGCAGCCTTCGCGGCCCGGCGGCTCGCGTCTCCATGCACGGTGCGTGGGGCGCCTGCCGCCGGGCGCTTAGTTTTGGCGCATGTCCGCTCCGCTCGAGTACTCGCCCGACACCATGCGCGAGATGGCACACGCCGTCGTCGATCGCGTGGTCGCTCACCTCGCGGCCCTCCCCACCGCTGCCGTCTGCGGCCCGTTGGAGGAAGGCCCCGCCCTGGCCCGCGCGCTGCGCGAGACCGCCCCCGAGCAGGGCGCGGGGTTGGAGTCGCTGCTCGACCATCTCTTTGACGAGGTGGTCCCTGTCTCCTATACCTGCCCGGCGCCCGGCTACATGGCGTACATCCCCGGCGGCGGGCTCTATCCGGCGGCGCTCGCTGACTACATCGCGAATGCCATCAACCGCTACACCGGAATCTGGTACGCCTCGCCCGGACTGGTGCAGCTCGAGGCCAACACGCTCGAGTGGATTCGCGACTGGATGGGCTTTCCACACACCACGGCCGGGCTGTACACCCCGGGCGGCTCGATGGCGACGTTCAACGCCATCCTCTGCGCGCGCGAGCGCCACCTGGCCCCGGACCTGCGCGCCGGTACGCTCTACACCTCCACCCAGGCGCACCACTGTGTGTCCAAGGCGGCGAGGCTGGCCGGCATCTACGACGACCGCGTGCGCACGGTCCCCGTCGACGCCGACTATCGCCTGCGCACCGATGCCCTGGCCGACGCCATCGCCGCCGACCGGCGCGCGGGGCTTCGCCCCTTCATGGTCGTCTCCTCTGCCGGCACCACCAACACCGGCGCCGTGGATCCGCTCGACGACGTCGCCGACCTGTGCGATCGCGAAGGGCTCTGGCACCACATCGACGGCGCCTACGGGGCCTGCTTCCACCTGGTCCCCGCGCTGCAACCGCTGCTGCGCGGGTTGTCGCGCGCCGACTCCCTCACGCTCGACCCGCACAAGGGGTTCTTCCTCCCTTACGGCACCGGCGCCCTTCTGGTACGCGACGGCTCGGCGCTCCGCCAGGTGCACAGCGCCACCGCCGGGTACCTCCCCGACAACCAGGCCGAGTTCTACGATCCGGCCCAGCACGGCCCGGAGCTGTCGCGCGGCTTTCCCGGGCTGCGCGTCTGGCTCTCGGTCAAGCTCTTCGGCGCCGCCGCGTTTCGCGAGGCGCTGGCGGAGAAACGGGCACTCGCCCTGTGGGGCGCCGAGCAGGTGGCGCAGATCCCCGGCGTGGTGATGGATGCGATGCCGCAGCTCTCGCTCTTCGCCTTTCACCTGGCGGGCCCGTCGCTTCCCACGCTCGAGGACGAGAATCGCGCCACGTCCGAACTGATGCAGCGCGTGACACGTCGCGGTCGCGTGATGCTCACCGGGTGCACGGTGGACGGGCGATTCCTGGGGCGCGTCTGCGTGTTGAGCTTCCGCACGCACCGCGAGCAGCTCGAGGCGTGCGTGCACGACCTGCGCGAGGAAGCCGCGGCCATCCTGCGTCACGCCGCGGACGGCGCCACACCGGCCATGGGGGCGCACACGTGACGGCGCGCTGGCTGCTGGCCGCCTTCCACCTCCTGGCGCTGGGGATCGGGCTGGAGAGCGTGTGGGCCCGCGGGCGCGCACTGCGCAAGCCGCTGGACGCCGAGGGACTCAAGCGCGTCTTCGTGCACGACAACTGGTACGGGATCGCCGCCCTGCTCTGGTTTCCCACCGGGATCGCGCGCGCCTTCTTCGGCTTCGAGAAGGGGACGGGCTACTACCTGGCGCAGCCCTTCTTCCTGGCCAAGCTGGCGCTCCTCGTGCCGCTCGTGGCCGCCGAGATGTGGGTGATGGTGATCCTCATCCGGTGGCGCCGCCAGGCGCAGCGCGGCGAGTCGATCGACCCCGCCCCGGCGCCGATGATGGCCAGGATCTCGGCATGGGAGACCTACGCCATCATGCTCATCGTCTTCCTGGCCACGGCGGCAGCGCGTGACGTGAGGTTCTGACGGCGCGACCGCGCCCACCATCCGCGTCAGGGAATGGCAAACGCCACGACCTGGTCGCTGAGGCGCGTGCCGAGCGTCCCATGCCCGCCAGCCGCAATGACCACGTATTGCCTGCCCCCGATGGCGTAGGTCATGGGCGTCGCCTGCCCGCCAGCCGGGAGGCTCGTGCTCCACAGCGTGCGTCCCGTCTCGATGTCGATGGCGTGCAGCTTCTCGTCCATCCCTGCCGCAATGAAGACGAGCCCCCCGGCCGTGGCCAACGATCCGCCGATGTTCGGTGATCCCCATTCGCGCACCTGCGGTGGCATGGCGCGCCCGTCGGGAAAGCCGCCCAGCGGGCGCTCCCACTTCACCGCGCCGGTCCGGAGGTCGATCGCGGTGAGCATGCCCCACGGCCCCTTCTGGCAGGGAAGGCCGCTGGGCCCCACCCAGACCGCACGCTCCATCTGGTACGGCGTTCCCAGCTGGTTGCCGCGCGTTGCGCCTGGCGGGCGCCTGACGAGCTTCACCCAGGTCGCCAGCCGCATGGAGTTGACGATCAGCAGTTGCCGCACCGGGTCCACCGTCACCCCGCCCCAGTTCACCCCGCCCGCATAACCCGGGACGGTCACCGTCCCCTCCACGCTGGGCGGCGTGAACATCCCCCCGGTGCGGAACTGCTTGAGCTGCGCCGAGCAGTGCGCGCGGTCCTGCGGCGTGGGACCCCACAGGTCCGCCTCGGTGATGGTGGTGGGAATGAGCCGCAGCCCGGGCGTGAGCGGATGCGGCTGCGTGGGCGAGGCACGCTCGCCAGGCACGGTGCTGGCCGGGACCGCGCGCTCCTCCACCGGAAAGAGCGGCGTTCCGCTGGTGCGATCCAGGATGAACAGATACCCCATCTTGGTGGCGACGACCACGGCGGGGATCACGCGCCCGTCGCGCGTGATGTCGACGAGTGTCGGTTGCGCGGCCACGTCGAAGTCCCACAGGTCGTGATGCACCACCTGGAAGTGCCAGCGCACGCGTCCGGTGGCCGCTTCGATCGCCACCACCGAGTTGGCGTAGCGATTGTCGCCCGGCCGCTCGCCGCCGTAGAAGTCGGGGCTGGCCGACCCCGTGGGCACGAAGACCAACCCGCGCGCCGTGTCCGCCGAGAGCGGGGCCCACGCGTTGCCGGCGCCGGTGCGCGCTGCGGCTGACGGGGACCACGACCGGTACGCCGGATCGCCCGGCCCCCGCGGCACCGGGTCGAACGACCAGCGCAGCGCCCCCGTGCGGGCGTCAAAGGCACGAACCGTCCCCCGCTCGAGGTCCACCTTGCGGTTGTCGCCGATGGCCGACCCCACGACCACCACGTCGCCAATCACCGCCGGTGGCGAGGTGACGCCGTACTGTCCCACCTGTACCTCCCCCACCCCCCGGTCCAGGCGCACCACCCCGCTGTCGCCAAACGACGCGCAGCGCGCCCCTGACTCGGCGTCGAGCGCGAAGAGCCGGGCGTCGACGGTGGCCAGGAAGATGCGCCGGCGACAGGCGGCGCCCGGGGCAGTGCCGCCGCCCGCTCCGTCTGTCGAGCGCGGCTCCCAATACGAGACCCCGCGCGAGACGAACCCCTCGTTGCGCTGGATGTTGAGCGCCAGCCGCGGGTCGAAGCGCCACAGCTCGCGCCCCGTGCGCGGGTCGAGGGCAAGGACGCGGTTGAGCGGGGTGGCGAGGTACAGCCTGCCGCGTACGGACAGCGGTGTCGCCTCGAACTTGGAGTCGCCGGTGTGGCAGCGGCCGCAGCCGCTCCGCTCCCCCTGGTCCCCCTTGGGGTGCGACAGGTCGCCGGTGCGGGCGGTCCACGCGGGGCGGAGCGCCGTCACGTTGCCGCGATGGAGCTGCGCGAGGTGGGAATAGCGCTGGCCGCCCGGGTCGCCGCCGTAGGCGATCCAGTCGCGCGCCCCCTCCTGCACCGCGCGGTTGGTCGTGGCCATTGCCCCCGCCGAGAGGGCGATGGCGACGAGGGAGGCGGAGATCCAGGCGGCGGGACGCATTGACGGTGCTCGCGATCGAGAGGTCACCGGGAACATGCACGCACCGCCCGCGGCGCGCCGAGCGTTCGGGGACGCGCGGGACGCGGCCGGGACCAGCGGGATTCCCGGCGTGAGGCTCGCGCCGCCACGTGGCGATGCGTGCCTTGCCGGGTACCCGTCGCGATGCGCGCCTTTCCAGGGGCGCACCCCGGTGAGCGCCCCTCGACGATCCTCGCGCCGGGCGCGATGTTCCGCGCGACGCCCGCCCCAACCCCCGCCCTCGTGTCAGACGACACCCTGCCAAGCGAACCGACCGAGCCGCGCCGCGACGACGCTGCATTGCCCTCTGGCGCGTCCTCCGCAGCCGACGTGCCCTCCCGCCGCCGCTTTCTCAAGGTGGCGGGCGTTGCCGCCGCGGGAGCGGCTGCGTCGGCCGCCGGCGTCACCGCATCGTGCGCGCCGGGCAGCGACGGTGAGCGGCCGGCCGCTGCCGCGCGAGGTGCGCGAGGTGCGCGAGGTGCGCGACGCGGCGCCGTCGAACTCGACCGCGGCACCCTCGACGCGCTGGGTGACGTGATGCTGCCTGGTGCCCTCGGTGCCGCCGGGCGCAAGGCGGCGGTCGATGCCTTCGTGCAGTGGGTGGACGGCTACGACCCCGTGGCCGAGGAGATGCACGGCTACGGCTACGCCGACATCCGTTATCTCCCCTCCGACCCTGCGCCCAACTGGCGCGCGCAGCTGGAAGGGCTCGACCTGCTGGCGCGAAAGTCGCGCGGCGCCGCCTTTGCCGACTGTGACGCGACCACCCGACTGGAACTGGTCACCGCCGCGCTCAGGGGGGTGCGCACGCCACGCCTGCCCGACCCGTTAGGCGCTCCCCACGTGGCCGTCGCGCTCCTCTCGCACTGGACGGCCAGCCCCGCCGCGCGCGACCTCGCCTTCGGCGTGCAGCTGGGTGCCGGGACGTGTCGCTCGCTCGAGGGGGTCAGCGCCAGGCCGCTGCCGCTCGCCCCCACGTCCGCCTGACGAGCGACGCGCGATGCAGACCATCTCCGGCGACATCGTCATCATCGGCAGCGGGATCACGGCCGCCAACATGGCGGCGCACCTGGCGGAGCACACGACGCGGCGCATCACCGTCATCGAGGCCGGCCCCGCCAGCACCGCGTTCGCTGACCGGGCGCGGGCGCGCGACCGCTACCTCGCGTACGGCGAGAACCCGTGGGTGCGCGACCACATCGACGACCAGAACGCGTTCGGCACCACGCACGGCTACTCGCCCAACATGCACGTGGGCGGCCTGGCCATGCACTGGGGCGGCGTGACGCCGCGCTACTCGCCCGAGGACTTCCAGCTCAAGTCGCTCTACGGCCTGGGCGACGACTGGCCCTTCACCTACGACGACCTGGATCCCTTCTACCAGGAAGCCGAGGAGCGCATGGGGGTGGCCGGTGAGCAGGGGCCCGCGGCGATGGACCCGCGCGGCAAGCCGTATCCGCTGCCGCCCATCCCCGTCAACTACAACCTCGCGCAGCTGCAGCAGTGGGCCACGCAGGCCGGCATCGCGTCCTGGAGCACCCCATCGGCCAAGAACTCCGTGGCGTACCAGGGGCGCGCCGTCTGCCAGCGGTGCGACAGCTGCTATCCCGTCTGTCCCACCGGGGCCAAGTACTCGCCCGACTTCACCTGGGATGCGCTGGTTGCCGCGCGCAAGGTCACGCTCGTCACCGACACGCTCGTCAGGCGGCTGGTGGCCGACCCGAAGAGCGGGCGCATAGTGCGTGCGACCGGCAACCGCACCGATGCGCCGGGCGAGGCGGTCACCATCGAGGGGACGACGTTCGTGCTCGCCGGCGGCTTCGTCTGGTCCCCGCACCTGCTCCTGCTCTCGCGCGACTCGGCGTACCCCGACGGGCTGGCCAACCGCAGCGGGCTGGTGGGGAAGTACATCGCGGGCCATCGGAACATCGGCGGCCAGATTCGCCTGCCGCTGGAGCTCTTTCCCGGGCTCAACGTGCAGCACTCGCTGGTGTCCAAGCAGTTCCAGCGTGCCAGCTACAAGGGGCGCTACCTGCGCCACGACCTTCGCATCTGGGAATCGAGCGTGGGGCGGGAGCCGCGGCTCCGCGACGACGACGGCGCGCTCCTGGTGGGTGATGCGCTCCTCGCGGACTGGCAGGCGCGCGCAAAGGGGGCCACGGCGCGCGTGCGCGCCTACTACGACATCCTCCCGGACCGCGAGAGCAAGGTCACGCTCGACGCCACCCGCAAGAACCGCTTTGGCGATCCCATGCCGCACGTGGAGTTCCGCGACGCGCCGGAAAGTGCCGCCGCGCGTGAGTGGCAGGAGGAGCAGCTGCGCGAGCTCTTCCGACGCATGGCCAAGGCGGGAGGCGGCGAGATCCTGGCGCTCGTGAACAACGCCAACGACATCGGGCAGGAACATCCGGCCGGTGGCTGTCGCATGGGGACCGATCCTGCCACGAGCGTGGTGGATGCGTGGGGACGCGCGCACGACCACGACAACCTCTGGGTGGCAGGCGCGCCGGCGCAGCCCACCGCGTCGTGCTGCAATGGGACGCTCACCTTCGTGGCGGTGGGGCTGCGCACGGCGTCGGCGATCGCCAAGGCCACTGCCTGACGAGTGGGGCGCGCGACGCACCACCACGCCCGCATTGATCCGTACCAGGAAGGAGACCACCATGACGCGCATCGACGAGCCAATGCAGGACGACGCCTCCGGGCGGCCGGGCGGTGAGCCGAGCCGCCGCCGGTTCCTCGAGGATGCCGCGCGGACGGCCGGGATGATGGCGGCCGCCGGGCTGCTCCCCGGCGATCCGTGGAAGGACGCCATCCCCACCTTCATCAGGATGCAGGATCCCGGCCCGGTGGTCGCGCAGATCCCGAAGCAGCACGACGCCACGGTGAGGATGCTGCGCGACTGGATCGCGCTCCCCTCCATTGCCGCAGAGAACATCGGCTACCCGCAGGGTCCCGAGTACATGGCCCGGCTGGCGCGCGACGCCGGCTTCGAGCACGTGGAGGTCATCCCCACCAGGGGAAAGCCGGGCGTCTTCGCCACGCTCAACGCCGGGGCGCCGGTGACGCTCGCCGTCTACTTCATGTACGACGTGAAGCAGTACGACCCCGCCGAG
>CAZVDJ010000052.1:0-13944 GCA_964626245.1 uncultured Gemmatimonadaceae bacterium | reverse complement strand
GGGCCGGTGTACGAAGGCGCTCGAGATGATCAGCTTCTGCCGCATCCCGTGCGAGTACGACTCCACCAGCTCGTCGCGCCAGTCCTCCAGGTCGAAGAGCGCCAGCAGCTCGCGCGCGCGATGTTCCACCGTCGCCCCCTCCTCGCGATACAGCCCGGCGACGAAGCGCAGGAACTCCATCCCCGTGAGCTTCTCGTAGATGAACGGCCGGTCGGGGATGAAGCCGAGTCGCGCCTTGGCCGCCATCGGCTCGGCGCTCAGGTCCAACCCGGCAATGCGCACCGTGCCCGCGGTGGGGCGGAGGATGCCGGCGATCATGCGCAGCGTCGTCGTCTTCCCCGCGCCGTTCGGCCCCAGGAAGCCGAACAGCTCTCCCTTCGGGACGAAGAGGTCGATGGCGTCGACGGCGGTGAAGGCGCCGTACTTCTTGGTGAGTCCGGTGAGTTCGATCATGGCGTCGTGGCCCACGAAGGGCGCCGTGAGGAATGCTGCGAGAGGACGGTGACCTGCCACCGGCTCGTGAGGCGCGCGAGCTCGCGCTGCGCACCCAAGGCGCCCACGAGGAGGCGCACGTGCGAGGCATCGACCGGGAAGTCACCCGTCGTGGGGTCGATTCCCACCCAGTCGTGCGCCATCACCTCGGCCCACGCGTGGTAGTGGAAGCGGCCGTCGATGAGCAGGAGCCCGCTGACCGCGCGCGCCGGCACCCCGGCCGCGCGCGCCAGCGCCACGAAGAGCTGCGCGTGTTCGTTGGCATCACCCCGCCGGATCCGCAGCGTGCCTGACGCGCTCGGCGGCACGTCCATCGGCTCCCGTGCCACGGAGTCGGCGACCCAGCGCGCGATCTGCATGGCCACGACGCTCGACATCGCGTTGCGCTGCCGCAGCCGGCGGGCGAGCGCGGCGATGGCGGGATCCTCCACCTCGAGCATCGGCTCGGGCCTGAGCTCGGAGGCAAAGCGCGCACGCTGCGCCGCGTCCAGCGGCAGCACGAGCGGGCTCGATCGGGTGACGCGGGTGATGGGCACGCGCGTGACGGTGATCGTGTCCCCGCGCAGCTGCTGGGCGCCGCCGTGCGCCGCGAGGCGCGAGAGCTCCGCACCGGGCACGAGCAGCCGCAACGTGTCCACCGGTCGCCAGCGGTGCAGCGCGCCCGCCGCGATGGCGGTCGTGCTCCCGGGCGCCCGCGCCGACGCGCCGCCTTCGTTCGAGTGGCCGGGGGAACCCGCCGAGTCGGCGGCGCTGCCCTCCCGCGCCAGGCGCAGCGGGCTCGCGGTGCGCCAGTTCTCGAATGCCACCTCATACGCCGTCCGCCGCATCGACAGCCCGGCCGGCCCGCGCACCGCGATCATCCGCCCCAGCTCGTCGACCCAGGCGTCGAATCCGCCGCTTCCCCCTTCCACCAGGTGGAAGCCTCGCACCGTGTCGGCGTGCGCGCCCAGCCAGCGGCGCGTGTTCGGGTCGAAGGCGGCGCTGTCCACCAGGACAAAGAGCGACTCGGCGCGAATGCGGACAGGCAGCGCGCGGGGCGCCATCGTCAGCGGGTCGAACGTCTCGATCGTCTGCGAGTGGCCCACCTCGGGCGACTCGCCTAACGCCACGGCCAGCGGCACCAGCGTCGGGAGCAGCAGGGGTCCCGCCAGGCGCACGCGGGTGGTGTCGGGCGCGGCACCCGCCTCCAGCACCACGTACTCGAGCAGCGAATCGCCCACCGTGCGTCCCGTGGCGCGCCGTCCCTCACCCTCGCGTCCGAACGTGATGGTGAAGTCGCGGAGCCCCAGCCCGCGCGTGAGGCGCACCACCGACTGCGCGGTCACCCGCTGCAACGCCCCGCCCAGCGGCAGGTCGCCGACCAGGTAGTCCGTCACCTGCAAGCCGCCGGGGATGGTGTCGATCGTGCTGGAGGCGAATCCCACGTGCCGGGCCTCGCGTTCCACCGCGAAGTACGTCGCCCCGGGCGCAATGCGCGCCGCCGCCTCGGCGAGCTTCTCGCGCGGCGATCGCGACGCCTCCCGCTGCACGAACGCCGCGATCCCCGCGCCCCATGCGGCGAGGATGCCGATGGCCAGGAGTCCGCGGCCGGTCATGCCTTTCTCCGCACGCGGATGAGCGCACCGCGAAAGGCCTCGAGTTCCAGGTCGTTCTCCACCACGATCGTGACCTCCGAAGGGTGCGAGCGCGCGTCCCCGTGCGTCGCGAGCGCGGCGAGCATGGTCTGCGCCGCGTCGTCGAGATCCAGGTTGCCGGGGCCCAGCCCGAACGGGGCGATGGCCAGGCGCCCGATGCCGAAGTCGTGCGCCCGCTGCAGGACGCTCGTGGTCGCGCGCCGCACGCCGTCGCGCGAGACACGCTCGGTTTCGGTCGCCACCACCCCGTGGATCATGAGCCCCGCCTGCACCGCGCCCGCCGACGTCACCACCGCCGCGCCCACGTCCAGCGGCTGCTGCACGCGCAGCTGGCGGAGCAACCCGTCGCCCGCGGCGTGCTCGAGCCGCCGCATCACCGAGGTGAGCGCGCGCAGCTCGGCGTTCACCGGACGCGCAACGGCGTCGGCGTCCACGAAGGCCAGGTCGTCGATGGCGACAGCGATCTGCATGACGGCGAAGGGGCGGGACTCCGGGCGCTACGACAGCAGCGCCATCGAGGTCTCGTCGTTGATCCAGTTCACATACTTCTCCAGCCCCCACCTGACCTCGAGCGCCAGCAGCTCGGGGACCTTGTACGGGTGCAGCTCCGCAAAGGCCTTCTCGATCGCGTGCAGCACCGCCGACCGGGTCTTCATCAGCACGACGGTCTCCTGTTCATCGGCGATCTTCCCCTCCCAGCGGTACAGCGAGCGCGAGCCGGGGAGGAGCGTGCCGCAGGCGATGAGCCGGCGATCGAGCAGCGCGCGCACGAGCGCGGCCCCCTCGTCGGCGGAAGCCACGGTCGTGAGGACCACGACGGCATCGGTGTGGGGCATGGGACCATCGCGAGTGGGTGGGAACGTGCCGGGTGCACACACCCGTGCAGGGACAGCGGAGAGCTAGTGGAAGTCACGAGACCCCCGCCAGTTGCCCATCGGCGTCCGACTCCCGAGGCCGGTGGCCGCCGCGCCTTGCCGGTTCACCGGGCTTCGGTCAATTTTCGGTCCCATGCCTCCTCGCCCCAACGCCGCATCGCCCGCGCGCGCCGACCAGGCGTCCGACCCTTCGCCACCGCGCCCGCCGGTTCACGAGGCGCTCGTGGTGCGCGGGGCGCGCGAGCACAACCTGCAGAACGTCGACGTCACCATCCCCCGGAACCGGCTCACCGTCGTCACCGGGCTCTCCGGTTCGGGAAAGTCGTCGCTGGCCTTCGACACCATCTACGCCGAGGGGCAGCGGCGGTACGTGGAGTCGCTCTCGGCGTACGCGCGCCAGTTCCTCGGGCTCATGGAAAAGCCCGACGTCGACGCGATCGAAGGATTGTCGCCGGCCATTTCCATCGAGCAGAAGACCGCCGGGCACAACCCGCGCTCCACGGTCGGCACCGTCACCGAGATCTACGACTACCTGCGCCTCCTCTTCGCGCGCACCGGGACCCCACACTGCCCTAACTGCGGACGGGCGGTCCAGCGCCAGACGGCCGGGCAGATCACCGATGTCATCCTTGGCTGGCCGGAAGGGACACGGCTCGAGGTACTGGCCCCCATGGTCCGCGGGCGAAAGGGCGAGTTCCGCGAACTCTTCGAGGCGGCGCGCAAGCAGGGCTTCATCCGTGCCATGGTCGACGGGGAGCTGATCGAGCTCGCGTCACCGCCCAAGCTGAACAAGCGGCAGAACCACGACGTCTCCATCGTCGTCGACCGGCTGGTGGTGCGTGCCGACGATCGCGGCCGGCTCAACGACTCGGTCGAGACCGCCCTCAAGCTGGCGGAAGGGCTGGTCGAGGTCGTGCGACACGCCGGCGACAAGTCGCGGCACCTCTTCTCGGAGCGCTACGGCTGTCCCGACTGCGGCATCTCCATGCCGGAGCTGGAACCGCGCCACTTCTCGTTCAACTCGCCCTTCGGGGCCTGCCCCTCGTGCGGCGGACTGGGGACGCGTCGCGAGGTCAGCGAAGACCTCATCCTCGGTGATCCGTCGCTCTCCGTGCTGGAAGGGGTCATCCTCCCGTGGGGCGAACCCGACGGCTACCTGCGCCGCGTGATCCTCCCGGGCCTGGCCAAGTCCCTCGGCTTCGACCTGGCCACTCCATGGGCCAGGCTTCCCGAGAAGGTGAAGCGCGCCCTCCTGCGCGGCGCCTCCCCGTCGTCCGCCGGGGACGATTCCGATGCAGCTGACGGCAAGAAGAAGCGCACCGCCGCCAAATCCACCGCGAAAAGTTCTCCCGTCTCCCGTCCCCCGTCCCCCATCTCGTGGGAGGGCATCCTCACCAACGTCGAGCGCCGCTACCAGGAAACCGACTCCGACACCATTCGCGCGGAGCTGGACGGCTACATGGTGGTGCGCCCGTGCGCGGCGTGCGGCGGGCGGCGCCTCAAGCCCGAGTCGCTCGCCGTCACCGTGCACGCGCGTAACATCGGCGAGCTCGTCGAAATGTCGATCGGCGAGGCGCGCCGCTTCTTCGACGAGATCCCGCTGCGCCAGAACGGGCGTGCCGGACTCGATCCCGAAATTGCCGCGCCCATCCTCAAGGAGGTGCGCGAGCGCCTGCGTTTCCTGGACGATGTCGGGCTCGACTACCTCACCATGGGTCGCTCGGCGGAGTCGCTGTCGGGTGGCGAGGCGCAACGCATTCGCCTGGCGACGCAGATCGGCTCGCGGCTGGTGGGGGTGCTCTACATCCTCGATGAGCCGTCCATCGGGCTGCACCAGCGCGACAACGAGCGCCTGCTGGCCACCCTGAAGCAACTGCGCGACCTGGGCAACACCGTCATCGTCGTGGAGCACGACGAGGACACCATCCGCGCGGCGGACCACGTCATTGACCTGGGGCCCGGGGCGGGGAAGCACGGCGGGCGCGTGGTGGCCGCGGGGAGCGTGGAGCAGGTGATGGCGGTACCGGGATCCATCACCGGGCGCTACCTGCGCGACGAGATGCGCATCGAGGTGCCGCCGCGCCGCCGCCCCGTCGACCCGGGGCGCGTGCTGCGGGTGCAGGGGGCGCGCGAGCACAACCTGCGCGATGTCTCGGTGGAGTTCCCGTTAGGCACCTTCATCACCGTCACCGGGGTCTCGGGCTCCGGCAAGTCGACGCTGGTCGAGGACATCCTGCACCGCGCCCTGGCGCGGCACTTCTACCGGGCGCGCGTGATCCCCGGCCAGCACCAGCGCATCTCCGGGCTCGAGCACGTCGACAAGGTCATCGACATCGACCAGTCGCCCATTGGCCGCACGCCGCGCTCCAATCCGGCCACCTACACGGGCGTCTTTACCCCGGTCCGCGAGCTCTTCGCCGAGATGCCGGAGGCCAAGATCCGGGGGTACGGGCCGGGGCGCTTCTCGTTCAACGTCAAGGGCGGGCGCTGCGAGGCGTGCCAGGGCGACGGCCTGGTGAAGATCGAGATGCACTTCCTTCCCGACGTCTACGTCCCGTGCGACGTGTGCAAGGGAAAGCGCTACAATCGCGAAACGCTGGAGGTCCGATTCCGCGGGCTCAACATCGCCGAGGTACTCGACCTCACGGTGGAAGATTCGCTCGCCTTCTTCGAGAACCAGCCGCGCATCCACCAGAAGCTCGCCACCCTCAACGACGTGGGATTGGGCTACATCCACCTGGGGCAGAGCGCCACGACACTCTCGGGCGGCGAGGCACAGCGCGTGAAGCTCGCCACCGAACTGTCGAAGCGCGACACCGGTCGCACGCTCTACATCCTGGATGAGCCCACCACCGGGCTCCACTTCGAGGACGTGCGGCTGCTGCTCGACGTGCTGCATCGCCTGGTGGACCGCGGCAACACGGTGCTGGTGATCGAGCACAACCTGGACGTGATCAAGACGGCCGACTGGATCGTCGACCTGGGGCCGGAAGGGGGAACCGGCGGCGGAAGAATCGTCGCCGAGGGGACGCCGGAGGCGGTCGTGAAGGTGCGGGAGAGCTACACCGGGCAGTTCCTGCGGCACGCGCTCGCCCCGCGGCAATCGAGGGGGGCGGGACCGGTTGCGGCTGCGAACGCGAAGGGGCGCGCCGGAGGACCGGCGTAGCGCGCTACGTCTTGCCGACGGCAGCGATCGGGATGTCGCGCGCCCGGCCGAAGGCGACCCATTCGGCAACGCTGCGCTCTCGAATCGCTGCGGCGATTCGCAGCCCGAGTTGCGCATCGTCGACGTGCGCGATCGAGGTCCCTTCGAGGAAGCGCGTCAGGAAGTGCGCCTCCAGCGCGGCAATCGCCACCACCCCGTCCTGCGCTTCGTACAGCGCGTAGTCGGGTCGGCCACCGCCAAGGGCCCCTCCGGCGAGGGTGAGGCCGTGCGTGCGCGGTTCGGCCAGCGATTTCGCCGTGCTGGCGAGTGATACCTCGCGCCACCCGCCATCGTTGGTGCGTCCGCGCCTGACGAGCAGGGCCATCGCGGCGGCCGTCGCCTCGATTCCCGCGGCAACGTCTGCAAAGAGAGAGAGCGGCATCGTGTCCGCAACGAGCCCTGCCTCTGCCTGGTAGGTCAGGTCGTGCCCCGGCAGTTCGGCATGCGGCGAGGCATGGCCCACGATGGAGACCGTGCACAGCCGCGGGTGGCGCGCGCGCACCGACTCGCGATCGAGCCCCAGGCGCGCCAGTGCCGACGGACGCGAGGAGACGACGAACACGTCCGCTGCGTCGAGCAGCGTCGCCAGTTCCGCCCGGCCATCTTCCGACTTGAGGTCGAGGGTGACGACGCGCTGCCCTTCCGCGAGCGCGCGGTACCATTCCGGCGCGGCGTGGGCCAGGAAGTCTCCTCCCGGCGGTTCCACCTTGATCACCGCTGCGCCCATCGCCGCCAATCGCGCGGCTGCAACGGGGCCCGGGACGTTGATGGCGATACTGACCACGCGGATTCCCGCGAGTGGTGCCTCGTCGTTCCCGATGGTCGGTGGCGGCACGGACATGGCGAGGAAGATCGGGGGCGGGCGCACGCGTGAGAAGTCGGCGCGCCCCGCTGGTAGCGCCGCCCGGGGCGCCTCAAGAGATTGCAGCGTCGCCCGGTCCGCGCTCCCCTCCTCAACGCCCGCCCTCGCCCTCCCGTCATGGTCTCGCTGCTGGACATCATCGGTCCCGTCATGGTGGGCCCGAGCTCGAGCCACACCGCGGGTGCCTGTCGCCTGGGGCTGCTGGCGCGCGGACTCGTGGGCGGCACGCCGCAGCGCGCCCTCATCGAGCTGCACGGCTCCTTTGCCCGCACGGGGGAGGGGCACGGGACCGACAAGGCCATCGTGGGGGGACTCATGGGCTTTCGTCCCGACGACGAGCGCCTGCGCGACGCGCTGGACATCATGGAGCGCGAGGGGCTGGCCTACACGTTCGAGAAGACCAAGCTGGGGGAAGAGGGGGAGACGCATCCGAACTCGGTGCGCATCACGCTGGAGCGTGGTGACCGGCGCTCGGTCATGATGGGAGCCTCGCTTGGCGCGGGGCGCGTCCTCGTCTCGGAGATCGACGGCTTTCCCGTCGAGGTGCACGGGACCTATCACACCCTCGTGCTCGTGGCCGAGGACATCAAGGGGTCCATCGCGCGCATCGCCGGGCTCCTGGCCGACGACGGGGTCAACATCGCCACCTTGCGCCTGACGAGAAAGGAGCGCGGGGGCGACGCCTTCATGGTGATCGAGGTCGACGAAGAGCCCGGCTCCGAGGTGCGCGACCACATGCGCGCCCTCCCCTGGGTCAAGTGGGCCTACCGCCTCGACAAGGTCGGCGCCTGATCGCGCCCCCCGCTCGACCTCTGCTCGTCTCGTCCTCTCGTCTTCTCGTCTTCTCGTCTTCTCGTCTTCTGCCCTTCATGTACAAAGCGCTCGCTGATGCCATCCGTGACGCCGAAGCCCAGGGGACGACCCTGGCGTCGGTCGCCCTTGCCGTGGAGTCGAAGGACCAGGGGCGCCCGGTGGCCGAGATTCGCGCCGCGCTGCGCCGCGCGCTCGAGGTGATGCGGGGCGCCGTTAGGCACGGGCTCACTGGCGAGCTGCGTTCGGCGTCGGGGTTGGTGGGGGGCGATGCCGCCAAGCTGCGCGACGGGCCGCCCGGGCCGCTGGCCGGGACGCTCTTTCGCGACGTCCTGGCGCGCGCGCTCGCCGTGCAGGAGGTGAACGCCGCCATGGGCGTGATCGTCGCCGCTCCCACCGCGGGAGGCGCGGGCGTCCTTCCCGCCGTCCTCCTCGGCGTCGCCGAGCCGCGCGGCCTGGGAGACGAGGCCCTCGTGGACGCCCTCGCGACGGCAGGACTCATTGGCGCTATCGTGGCCGAGCGCGCCTCGCTGGCTGGCGCCGAGGGGGGATGCCAGGCGGAGACCGGAGCCGCCGCCGGCATGGCGGCCGGGGCCGCGACCGAACTGCTGGGCGGGACGCCGACGCAGGCGGGACACGCCGTCGCCCTGGCGCAGCAGGCGACGCTGGGACTGGTCTGCGACCCGTTAGGCGGATTGGTGGAACTCCCCTGCGTCTTTCGCAACGCCACCGGCGCGGCGATCGCACTGGCCGCGATCGAGATGGCGCTGGCGGGCATCACCTTCGCCATCCCCGCTGACGAGGTGATCGACACGATGGGCGAGATCGGACGCTCCATGGACGTGCGCTATCGCGAGACGGCGGGCGGAGGACTCGCCGCCACACCGACCGGTCGCCGCCTGGCGCGCGAGCGCCTGGTCCAGATCAAGCGCGCCGACGGCTGAGCGGTCGGCGCAGCCTGCGCACCGCCCGGATTCGTCGCCTCTCCATCCCCGTACTCGAGCGCCACATGCGCACCCTCGTCCGGATCACCCTCAAGGTCATGATGTGGGGCGTCGCCTGCGTGGCGCTGTGTCTCGTTGGCGTGGCGGTCTACGCACGCGTCCTGCATCGCCGCGACGATGCGCGCTGGAAGCCCCCCGGCCGCCTGGTGGAGGTGGAGCCGGGACGCCGCATGCACCTCTATTGCACGGGCGGCGGCGCGCCGACCGTCGTCCTGGAGGCGGGGCTCGGTGACTTCGGCCTGTCGTCGTGGCGCTTCGTGCAGCCGCAACTCTCGGCGCTCTCGCGCACCTGTTCGTACGATCGTGCGGGAACGGGGTGGAGCGACGCGCCGCGCGTTGCGCCGATGCCGACGGCCGTCGTGAGCGACCTGCATACCCTGCTGGCCGCGGCGGGAGAGCCGGGACCGTACCTGCTGGTCGGGCACTCGCTCGGCGGGCCGCTCGTCAGGCACTACGCCGTCCACTACCCGGCGGAGGTCGCGGGACTCGTCCTGGTGGACGGGTCGCACGAGGACCAGATCGCGCGCATGAAGGAGATGCCCGCGTGGACGCAGTGGCTGCTCGCGGCCATTCCGGCCATCCACTTCCTGGGGATCGACCGCGTGTTCCAGCGCACCTCCACGGGCGATACCCTCGACGCAGTCGCCGTGGCACGCACCACGAGCGACAACGCCATGCGCAACACCGGGCAGGTGTCCGCCTTGCTGCCGCGCTTCTTTGATGAGGTGCGACGCGACGCCATGCCGCTTGGCGACCTCCCGCTCACGGTGCTGACCGCGGGGAGGATGGCGGCGGTCGGCGTCGACTCGGCGGCGGCCAGGTCGCTGCACGACGAGTGGGTGGCGATGCACCGGGAGATTGCCACCCGTTCATCGCGCGGCCGCTGGATCCTGGCCGAACGGAGCGCGCACTACATCCAGAGGGACCAGCCCGACCTCGTGGTCCAATCGGTGCGCGAGATGCTCGACTCGGTGCGTGCGCCGTCCGGCCGGCAGTAGCACGCCGGGGCCCGCCGGGATCCGCGGTCGTCCGTCGGACCGGATTCCCGGGCGCCGGCGCAGCGCCGACGGTGTACCGCGGTTCGAAAGACCTGTATCTTGGCGGGGCGTTTTCCGGGGACCGCCGGGCGTGCATCGCGCGGCAGGTCGCAGGGAAACCGGCGGGCGACGTCAGCCGTAGGAAGCAGAGGCCATTCGACGCAGGTACCTCATGGTAACGAAAGAAGACCTCGAGTCATTCCTGGATCGCCTCTCGAAGGAAGGGGCGTCCTACTTCGAAGCGGGCGAGAACACCTGGATCGTGCAGCCGGGCGGAGCGCTCGACGTCGACGTGGTGGTGCACTTCAACCCTCCCGTCATCCTGCTGCGCGTGAAGGTGATGAACGTGCCGCAGCGCAACGGCAAGGGCGCCGATCTCAATCGCCGCCTGCTCGAGCTCAATGCCTCGGACCTGGTGCACGGATCGTACGGCATCAGCGAAGGCTCCATCGTCCTGACCGAGGCGCTGGAAGTCGCCCACCTCGACTACGAGGAGTTCCTGGCAAGCTACGAGAGCATGACACTGGCCCTCGCGACCCACCTGCGCGAGCTCACGACGTACCGCGAGGACTGACCGCCCATGGGCATCTTCGACCGACTCGCCTCACTCATCAAGTCGAACGTGAATGATCTGATCTCCTCCGCCGAGAACCCGGAGAAGATGCTGAACCAGATCATCGTCGACATGCGCGACCAGCTGGTGAAGGCCAAGCAGCAGGTGGCGGCCGCCATCGCCGACGAGAAGCGGTTGCGCGACCAGTTCGAGGCGGAATACAAGCAGTCGCAGGACTGGGAGCAGAAGGCCATGCTCGCCATCAAGGAAGGGCGCGACGACCTGGCCAAGCAGGCGCTCGTCAGGCAGAGCGAGCACTACGCGCACGCACAGCAGCTCGAGACCACGTGGCAGGCGCACCAGCTCGAGACCGAGAAGCTCAAGAACGCGCTGCGCGACCTGAACGACAAGATCGAGGAAGCGAAGCGCAAGAAGAACCTCCTGCTCGCGCGCCAGCGTCGCGCGCAGGCGCAGAAGCGCATCTCCGAGACGATGTCCGGCCTGTCGGAGAAGTCGGCCTTCGAGGCCTTTGCGCGGATGGAGGAGAAGATCGAGCAGAACGAGCGCATGATCAAAGCGTCATCGGAGATCGACGAGGAGTTCTCGGGCGATCGCCTGCAGCGCGACTTCAAGCTCCTGGAGAAGTCGTCCACCAGCATGGGCGCCGACGCGCAGCTGCTCGCGCTCAAGCAGAAGATGGGGCTCCTTCCGTCGGCGCCGCCGGCCGAGAAGCGGCAACTCGGCGCCGGCAACGTGCCCGTCGAGGAAACCGTGCACGCCGAGTTCGAGGAGTCCGAGCAGAAGCCGAACGGGTGACGACGACATCGTCCACCGCCTTCCGGGTCGCGCCCGTCCTTGCTGCGACGGTCGCGACCGTTCTGTTGTTGGGGCTCCTCTATCGGGCCGCCGACATCTTCCTCCTCCTCTTCGTCGCGGTCCTCTTCTCGCTCTTCCTCGGTGCGGTCCGCGACGCCCTCGTGGCACGCACGCGCATCCCGGGAACGCTCGCCTTCATCCTGGCGGTGGTCGGGACGCTGGCCGCCGTCGGCGGCCTGGTGACGGTCCTGGTGCCGCCCGTGGTCGAGCAGACGCAGCAGCTCGTTGGCAACCTCCCCAACTACGTGACCGCTTGGCAGGGCTGGCTGCAGCGCGTCCTGCTGCGCTATCCCAGGCTGCAGGAGCTGTGGGCGGCCGAGTCGGCCAACCTGCTCGCCGGCATCGTGGGCCAGGCCGAGGGGGCGGTGAGTGGTATCCTCCCGCAGGTGGTCGGGATCGGCCATGCCGTGGTCAACATCGTCTCGGTGCTGGTGATGGCGATCTTCCTCGCGTTGCACCCGACGACGTACCGCGAGTGGCTCATCGCCCTCTTTCCTCCCACACGCCGCGACCTGGTGCGTGACGTCCTCACCGACCTGGGAAGTACGCTGCGCGCATGGATCGTGGGACAGTTGCTCGCCATGACCGTGCTCGCCATCCTTACCGCCATCGGGCTGTACCTGCTCGACGTCCCGTACTGGCTCACCTTCGGCGTCTTCACCGGCGCGGTGGCGATCATCCCGTTCTTCGGCACGCTGATCTCCTCCACCCTTCCGGCGCTCTTCGTCCTGGGCGGCGATGGGGTCTTCGGTGTCAGCGCCGGGACGCACGCACTCCTGGTGATGGTCCTCGGCTTCGTGATCCACATCATCGAGGCCAACCTGGTGATTCCGGTGATCACCGCAAAGCAGGTCGAGATTCCCCCGGTGCTCAGCAACATGGCGGTGCTCGTGGTCGGGCGCCTCTTCGGCGTCGCCGGGTTGCCGGTCGCTGTCCCGCTCCTGGCGGTCACGATGGTCCTGGTGCGACGTGTCCTGATCAACCGGGTGTACGATGCGCACGCCGTTCCGCGCGCCGGGCGCGAGCGTGTCCTCATACTGCGTGTCCCCGCGCCCGACGGCGGCGTCATCGTGACGGCCGATCCTCCGCTCGACGTCCTCCGCCTCACCGCCCCCCGCCGCACCGCCTAGCTCCTCGTCCCCTCGTCCTCTCGTCCTCCTCGTCTTCTGCCCTTCAGATGCTCTACGAGCCCGAGTACGAGTCGCTCGACCCGGAGGAGATGCGGGAGCTGCAAGGCGCCCGCCTGCGCAACACGGTGGCGCGCGTGCAGGGGGCGGTGCCCATGTATCGCGAGCGCCTGTCGGCGGCGGGGGTCGAGCCGCGGGACATCCGTTCCATCGAGGACATCGCGCGGCTCCCCATCACGCGCAAGCACGACCTGCGCGATCACTATCCCTTCGGCCTCCTCGCCGTCCCGCGCGACCAGTTGCGGCGGGTGCACGCCTCGTCGGGGACCACGGGAAAGGCGACGGTGGTGGCCTACACCGCGAATGACGTCGACCTCTTTGCCCGGGTGAATGCCCGTGCCCTGGCCATGGCGGGTGCCACGCCGGGGATGATGCTGCACAATGCGTACGGATACGGCCTGTTCACCGGCGGGCTGGGCATTCACTACGGCGCCGAGCGGCTGGGGATGGCCGTGGTGCCGGTGAGCGGCGGCATGACCGAGCGGCAGCTGACACTCATCACCGACTTCCGGCCCGACGTCATCACCTGCACGCCAAGCTACGCCCTCACCCTCGCCGCCGCGTTTCGCGCGCGCGGCATCGCGCCATCCGACATCTCGCTGCAGCACGCCGTGCTGGGAGCCGAGCCATGGACCGAGGGGATGCGGCGGCAGATCGACGAGGCGTTAGGCGTGCGTAGCACCAACATCTACGGCCTGTCGGAGATCATCGGACCCGGCGTCTCCAATGAGTGCGTGGAGGCGCGCGACGGCTCGCACGTGATGGAGGATCACTTCTATCCCGAGGTCCTCGATCCGGACACCGGCCAGTCGCTCCCCGACGGGACGCCGGGGGTGCTCGTCCTCACCACGCTCACGAAGGAGGCGCTCCCCCTCCTGTGCTACTGGACCGGCGACATCACCTCGCTCGTGCGGGGGCGCTGCGCCTGCGGGCGCACCCTGGTGCGGATGCGGCAGATCACCGGCCGCACCGACGACATGCTCATCATCCGCGGGGTGAACGTCTATCCCAGCCAGGTGGAAGAGGTGCTGACGCGACTGGACGAACTGGCCCCGCACTACCGGCTCATCGTCACGCGCGAAGGCACGCTCGACAGCATCCATGTCGAGGCCGAGGTGTCGGAGCACTACGTGCGCGCGTCGGGGCTCCCGGTTGCCGGAGATGACCTCGGCGACGCGCCGCAGCTGCACCCGCTGCGGGAACGTATCGCCACGCTCCTGCGCGACCTGATCGGCGTTTCGATGACCGTGCGCCTGGTGGCACCGGGAACGGCGCCGCGCTCCGAAGGGGGAAAGCTCAACCGCGTCGTCGATCGGCGATCGCTCGGCTAGATTGCGGCGCATGTCCGACTTTCGCCTGTACAACACGCTGTCGCGAACGGTCGAGCCATTTGTCCCGGCCGACGGCGA
>CAZVDJ010000051.1:0-14434 GCA_964626245.1 uncultured Gemmatimonadaceae bacterium | reverse complement strand
CTCGAAGACGGAGTACTTCTTCATCGTGCCCGAGCGCACGTCGACGACCTGCACCGGATCGTCCTTCTTGCCGGGGGCGAGTGTCTCGCCCCCCTTCGCCAGCCGCACGGGCCAGTAGGGGAAGCGATCGGTGGTGTCGCCGGGCCCTACGATGTAGGTGGGGCGTACGGCAAGCCCCTTGTCGCCGAATGCATCGAGGGTGATGCGTTCGCACTGCGCCTTCTGCACGCCGTACCGCTCCGACCCGTCGTTGGGATCGGTGAACTCCATGCGCACCGGGTCGCTCTCGGCCAGCCCTCGGCGCAGGTACGGATAGAAGGCGCCGGTGGACGAGGTGAAGAGGTACTGTCCCACCGATCCCTTGAGCAGCGACGTCGACTGGCGCACCCAGTCGGGGTTGGTCGCCGAGTCGTCGATCACGGCATCCCACGTCTTCCCCTTGAGGGCATCCAACTGTCCGTTGCGGTCGCCGATGAGGTGCTCGACGCCGGCGGGGAGGTCGGCCTGCCGTCGGCCGCGCGTGAAGATGGTGACCGAGTGGCCGCGCGAGATGGCGTGGCGCACGAGGTGCGGGCCGATGAAGCCGGTGCCACCGAGGATGAGGAGGCGCATGGGCGCCGGCGTGCGAGCGACGCCGGCGAGCGCGGCGTCGGCGCTCGTGACGCCAGTGGCCGCCAGCGCGCGGCGGCCAACGAGGAGGGCGCCACTGGCGGCGGCGGTGCGGATGAGGAAAGAACGGCGTGTGGTCATGTCGACAAGCGCTGGGGACTCAGGCGTCGAACGCACGAAGGCACCGACGCGTTGGGACTGGGGAGCGGGACGATTCGTTGCGGACCGCCTGATGTCGCGCGCGCTGGGACGAAGTCACGCGAGCGCGCCATGAGTCGCTCACGGCGCGTCGAAGCCGATGCGGACGCGGACCGCGCGGCCACGTGCCGCGCGTTCATGCCACCGCGCGCGCCGCGGCGACGAATCGCTCGACGTCGGCCACCGCGTTGTGCAGGTGCGGCGCCACGCGAATGCCGGGGCCGCGTCGCCCCACCACGATCCGCTGCTGGAGCAGCGCCTTCACGATGCGGTCGTCACGCGCCAGGTCGCCGGTGGTCACGTTGACGAAGCTCGAGCGGTGGGCCGGGGAGCGGTCGGAGTTGAAGCGGAACCCCGCCTCGCGCAGCCCGCGCTCCAGCGCCGCCAGCAACGACTCGACGTGCGCCTCGATGCGCGCCACCCCAACCTCCTGCAGCAGGTCGACCGATCGCTCCAGCGCCACCAGCGCGGGATTGATGGGGCCGCCCACCTGGAAGCGCGCCGCGCCGGGATGCCAGTCGATGCGCGGCGCGTCGTAGACCGACGTGCGCATCGAGGCGTGTCCGGCGCGATCCGGCGTGACGGACGCGAGGAATTGCGGCGAGGTGTACACCGCCGCCGTCCCCGGCACCGCCATGAGCCACTTGTAGCTGCCGGCCACGAAGAAGTCGACCTGCGCCGCCGAGACATCGACCGGGATGGCACCGACCCCCTGGATGGCGTCGATGATGGTGAGGACGCCGCGCGAACGGCAGGCGGTGCCGAGTGCGGCGATGTCGAGACGATGCCCGGTGAGCCAGTGTACCCAGCTGATGGCCACGGCGCGTGTGCGGGCGTCGATGGCGTCCAGCACGCGCGACAGGTCGGCGTGGGCGTCCACCGGGACCTGCCGCACCGCGACCCCGCGTTTCGCCAGGTGCAAGCAGGGATACGAGACGCCGGGGAACTCGTTTGCCGGGAGCACCACGTTGTCGCCGGGGCGCCACTCGATGCTGTTGAGCGCCGCCCCCATCGCCTCGGTGGTGGTGGGGACGAACGCGACCAGTTCGGCCGGCACGTTCAGCAGCCGCCCGACCTTCTGCTGCAGGACGGGGAGCGCGTAGGCCTGCGTCCCCGTGGCGTAAAGGTGAAAGAGCCGCTCGCGATCGTCGGTGTACGAGCGCAGCGCCTGGCTGGAGCGGCGCGGCAGCGGTGACGAGGCGGCGTGGTTGAGGTAGACGCCGGCGCGCTGGTGCGCGAACTCGTCAGCCGCAAGCCTCCCGTCCTGCCATCCGTCCAGTGACGGCAGCGCACCGTCCCCCCCGGCCGGCTCCGGGACGAGGCGCGAGACGCCGGCTCCCAGCCCCAGCATGGCGGCGCGGCGGGAGAACTCGCGGCGGGAATGCGCGTCGCTCATCGGTCGGGGAGCACGGGCATCGCGTCGTTGGTCATCCACCACTGCTTCGGCATGGGACGCTGCCGCGGCCAGACCTCGGTGAGCGAGTCGCCCTCGTACAGCCGGCCGTTCTTCATCACGTAGCGGATGGTGTTGGTGTTGCGGATGTTGTCGAGCGGGTTGGCGTCGAGGACGAGGAGGTCGGCGAGCTTGCCGGCCTCCACCGATCCCAGGTGCCGCCCGAGCCCGATGGCCTCGGCGCCGAAGATCGTCCCGACGCGCAGGGCATCCATGGGCTTCATCCCGCCGCTGGCGATGGTCCACAGTTCCCAGTGGACACCCAGCCCTTGCAGCTGGCCGTGTCCGCCAAGCCCGACGCGCCCGCCGGCCTCAACCAGCTTCTTCGCCTGCTCGGCGAAGAACTTGAAGGAGTACTCGTTCTCCCGGAACCACTGCGGGCGGCGCAGCCCGCGGCGCTCGAGCTCGGAGAACGGGGTGAAACGCGTGAGCTTGGCGTCGGTCATGATGTCGTGGTGCTCGTACCACCAGTTCTCCGCCCACGGGCCGCCGTACTGCACCAGGAAGGTCGGCGTGTAGGTGGTCCCGCTGGCGGCCAGGAGCTGCAACACGTCCTTGTGCATCGGGGCGATGGGGAGGGTGTGCTCCAGCCCCGCATACCCGTCCATCGCCTCCGTCAGGTTCTTCTTGAAGTCCAGCCCCCCCTCGAGCGTGGGAGTGATGCGCTGCTCCCTGGCCGCCATGGCCACCCATTGCCGCTGGCGGCGGTCGCCTGCCTGGTACTGCTTGATCGTCTCGGTGCGGTAGAACTCGGAGTAGCGCTTCATCACCTCGCGCGCGTCGTCGGCGCTGGAGACGTTGTCCCATCCGAAGATCCCCGGCCCGGTGGCGTAGACGCGCGGGCCGATCATCTGCCCCACCTCCACCGCGTCGCCGTACGTGACGACATCGGACTGCGACGTCTGCGGATCGCGCGTGGTGGTGACGCCATAGGCCAGGTTGGCGGTGTACATGTACGGCTGCGGCGCGTGCACGCCCCACTGCGGCCACATGTGCGCGTGGACGTCGACCAGCCCCGGCATGATCGTCTTCCCGCTCACGTCGATGGTGCGCGTCCCGGCGGGGACACTCACGCTCCCCTCGGCGCCCACGGCGGCAATCCGGTTGTTGGTTACCAGCACGTCGCCGCGCGCGATGACCTCGTCGCCCTTCATGGTGATGATGCGGGCGCCGCGCAGGAGGACGCTCCCCGACGGGCGATCCTTGGTGGCGACGATGGTGATGTCGGTGCGCACCGGCTCATAGACCGGCTTCCCGCTTGCCGCGCCAGCGGCGCCGCCCGCACCACCGCCGCCCCCCGCGCGCGCAGGGGGCGCCTTGGCCGCCGAGTCGGCGGCGAGCGAATCGGCGCGGGCCAGGTCGTACTGGAAGAACGAACGTCCCAGCGAGTAGAAGACGCCGCGCGAGTTGGCGTTCCACCCCAGGAACTCCCCTCCGATGCGCGACAGCCGCCGGAAGGGGAGTGGGCCGCCGGTGGGCTGGTTGACCGAGACCGTTGGCGTGGTGCCGCCGGTCATGGGGAGCGGAACGACGAAGAGCTTGTTGTCCACGCGCGCCAGGACGCGGAGGCCGTCGGGCGACGCGAGGAGCTCTTGCGCCTGGCGGGGCTGCGCATTGGGACCGCCGCCGGGGGCCTGGAAGCCGGTGACGCGCAGGTGGGCGCGCCGCTCGGTCCCGTCCCACCGCATCGAGACGAGCCCTTCCCCGCCCTCGTGCACCCAGATGCGCGTGCTGTCGGCGGTGAAGTGCGGGCGCGACGCATTGGTCATGGTGGTGATGAACGATGCCGCCCCGCCGGTCGCTGGAATCCAGACCAGGTCGGTGATGACCAGCGCCGGGTTGATCTCGTCGTTCACGATCGCGCGCTGCTGTCGCGGCGCGCGGGCGGCCACCAGGCGCGTCCCCGTCGGCGACCAGGCGATGTCGTCGTAGAATGCCGTCTGGGTGGTGAGCTTCTCGGGGCGGCCCGCGGGGAAGGCCATGCGCCAGATGTCACCGCCGTCCTCGTTCCAGCTCACCCAGGCGATGGAGCGACCGTCGGGCGACCAGGCCGGCGAATGCTCTCCATCGTTGGAGTTCGTCAGGCGCCTGGGCGTTCCGCCGGGCAGGTCCATGATCCAGAGCCGGTCGAGCGCCGAGAAGACCAGCCGCTTGCCATCGGGCGATGGGCGCGCGCCACGCACCTGCCGCACCGTGAGCACCGAGTCGTTCACCGGGTACTCGAAGCGGACGAGATCGCCGATCATCTGGTCCACCTGCGCGGTGAACGGGATCTGCGCCTGCTGTCCCGAGGCTACGTCCAGCCGCCAGATCCTTCCGTGGTGCGCCAGGACGATTCCCCTGGAATCCGGCGTCCACGAGTAGCCGGGGAGCAGGTCGCGCGAGCCGCGCGACTCGATGTCGTCACGCTGGATGTCGTGCGCAATCCAGCGTTCGTCGCCGGTGGCCAGGTCGCGCAGCTTGAGGCCGGTCACCGCCAGGCGGCGCGACGCGTAGGCGAGCCACTTGCCGTCGGGGCTCACGGCGGGGCGAAAGGCGGTGCCGAGGTTGAGCGTGCGGCGATCGAGGCGCCCCGTCTGCCGGTCGTACATCACGACCTGCGTCGTTCCCAGCATCTGGTTGTAGCCGGCGGGGCCGGTGCGCGCGCTGGCGTAGATCCAGCGCCCATCCGGCGAGGGCGACGCCCCCATGAAGTTGTTGGGTGCGTTCCCCCCGCCCGGCCCGCCACCGCCACCCGCGGCCGGCTGTTGTCCCGTCAGCCGCAAGCCGCTGCCGCCGTCCTTGTGGTACAGCCAGAGGTCGTTGCTGCGCGAGACCACCAGGTACTGCCCGTCCGGCGTCCATTCAGGCGAGACGTAGGCCATCCCGCTGCCGCGCGTCAGCGGCCGTACGTTCTTTCCGTCGGGATCCACCAGGTAGAGGTTCTCGCTTCCCGAGCGGTCGCTGACGAAGACGATCGCCTTGCCGTCGGGGGACCAGCGCGGCTGTCCGTCAAAGCCCGAGCCGCTGGTGATGCGCGTCGCCGTGCCGCCCGCGGCCGGCAGCGTGTACAGGTCGCCGAGCAGGTCGAAGACGATCGTCGATCCGTCGGGCGACAGGTCGAGCGAGAGCCAGGTCCCCTCGTCGGTGGAGAACGAGAGCGCGCGCGTGGGGATGAGCGGGAGCTCGGTGTCGGGCGCGGTGCGGCGCGTGGAGTCAGCGGCCGCCTGTGCGCGAGCCACCGAGGCTGGCGCGAAGGTGGCCAGCGGTGCGGCCAGCAGCGCGGCCAGGGCGAAGAGCGTGGACGGTCGGGACGGAATGGCGCGCGGCATGGTCGCTCCTGCGGAGACGATGAGGTCGAGCGCAGACGTACGCCCCCGTGAGCGTGCGCGGCAAGGGGCGGTGGGCGGGGTGGGGGGGGGGGTGGGGGTGGGGTGGGGACGGAGGCCAGGGACGGACCCTCGGACCCTCGCAACGCTGGACGGTCTGCGCGCGGCCGATTGGCGCTCGGCGTCACCGGCCGCAGCTTTCCCGCGCCCACCGCCGCGATTCGCGTACGGGCCGCCCTTCCGGTACCCGTACCCGCGCCCGCGCCCGCGCGCCAACCCGCAATCGCTCCGATGTCCGGCTACCCACTCGGTGCCTCCGTCACCATCCAGGCGCTCTCGATCGACCCCTATCCGATGTTCGCGCGACTGCGACAGGCAGAACCCGTCACGTGGGCCCCGGCGCTGGACCAGTGGCTCGTCACCTCTCGCGACATCGGGCTGGAAGTGCTGCGCGACACCGAGCGCTTTCGTACCGACGACCCGCGCTCGCCCATTCGCGACACCTTCGGGCCACAGATGCTGAGCACCGAGGGCGAGGCGCAGCGCCGCTACAAGTCGGCGTGCGCCCCGCCCTTCAACGCACGCGCAGCCGACGAGGCGCGCCCCCTGGTGTCGCGGGTGGTGGCGCGCGCGCTCGATCGCATGGCGGGCGCCAGGAGCACCGAGTTGCGGGGTGCGCTCGCCGCCCCGGTGGCGCTCGAGGTCATCGCGCGGGTGCTGGGGCTGCCGGCGTCGCTGGACACGCCGCTGCGTGGCTGGTACGACACCTTTGCCGATGCGCTGATGAACTACACGCGCGATGGCGAGACGCGGGCCCGGGCGCACGCCACGGCGCAGGCCTTTCGCGACGGCATCGCGCCGCGGCTGCGTGCACCTGACGACGGTGACCGGTCGCTGCTGGCAGCGCTCGCGCGGGCGCACCCACGCCTGCTGGACGACGAGGAGATCGGCGCCAACGCGCTCATCGTGATGTTCGGCGGGATCGAGACGACGGAGGGGCTCATTGCCAATGCCCTGTGGGCCATCCTGACGCACCAGGAGGTGCTGGCGCGCGTGCGCGCGAGCGACGACGACCTGGAGCGGGCCATCGAGGAATCGCTGCGCTGGGAGCCGGCGGTGCAGACCTGCACACGCTATGTGCGCGAGGCGTGCACGCTGCACGGCGCCGAACTTCCGGCGGGCGCCGTCGTGCAGTGCATGATTGGCGCGATGAACCGCGATCCGGCCTACGTGGACGACCCGGATCGCTTCGATCCGTGGCGCGAACCGCCGCCGGCGCATGCAGCGTTCGGCTCGGGGCGTCACTTCTGCCTGGGCGCGGCGATGGCGCGCGTGGAGGCGCGCCTCGCGATTCGCGCGCTGCTGGATCGCTTTCCATCGCTGCAGCTGGACCGCGCGGCCAGCGCCCCTCCGGTGGGACACGAGTTCCGCAAGGCAGCTCGGGTGATCGCGCGACTGGCCTAGCAGTGGCTTCAGTACCCGCGGCCACAGCGCCAGCGCCCTGCGCCGGCAACGGCGCGGCTACCATTTGTGAAACCACCGGTTGGCGGGCGTGTGTTGCGACCGGAAGGGTCACAACGGTTGCGGGGCCTTCCGCGTCTAGATTGTGCTTCCTCATGTCGCGTGCCCTGCCCCACCGATCGCTGACGCGCGCGCTTCGCCCTTGCGGCGGGGCGCGCGCCTTCCTGCTGGAGCTGTCGCTGGCGCAGTTGTTCGCGCTGGCGCTCGCCTCGGGCGTTTCGCATCTCGCGCACGCGCAGGCGGTGCCGCCGCGCTCGGCCGGCGCGTCGACCGAGCGCGCCCCGGCCATCCTCAGCACCTCGCGCAACGTGCAGATGGACGGCCGCCTGGACGAGGCCGAGTGGGCGCAGGCCGACTCCATCACCGACTTTCGCCAGAAGGAACCGACCGAGGGAGGGGCGCCATCGGTGCGCACCGTGGTGCGCCTGCTTGGCACGCCGGCCGGCCTGGTGATCGGATGGTGGTGCTACGACGCCGATCCGCGCGCCGTCAGGCGCACGCAGCTGCGGCGCGACGCCGCGCTGCGCTCGGACGACTACGTCAGCATGATGATCGACGGGCTGTCGGACAAGCGCAGTGCCTTCTACTTCCGCGCCAACTCCAATGGTGCCATGTGGGACGGCGACCACATCAACACCGAGGAAGGGAACGAGGAGTGGGACGGGATCTGGGACGTGCGCACGCAGCTGACGTCCGAGGGGTGGACGGCGGAGATGGTCATTCCGTGGGCCACGCTGCGCTACCGGCGCGACGTGACGGCGATGAACATGAACTTCCGTCGCTTCCTCCCTCGCACCAACGAGGAGCTGCTCTGGCGCGCGTGGAAGCGCACCGAGGGGCTGCGCTTCCTGGAAAGCGGCGGAACGGTGGCCGGCTTCCGCGACCTGCCGCCGCGCGCCATTGCCGAGTTCCGCCCGTACGTGCTGGGCGAGGCGCGCCCGCCGGAGCGGCGCTTTGCAGGTGATGGCAGCGACACGGTGATCGCCGGCGCGATGGAGCGCGGCGACATGGGACTCGACGTGAAGATCCCGGTCACCGCCACGCTCACCGCCGACCTCACGCTGCGCCCCGACTTCGCGCAGTCCGAGGTGGACCGGCAGATCGTGAACCTCACGCGCTTTCCGCTCTTCTTCCCGGAGCGGCGCACCTTCTTCACCGAGGGCGCGTCGCTTTTCTCCTTTGGGCGCGAGCAGCAGACGCAGATGTTCTATTCGCGCCGCATCGGGCTGGGGCGCGATGGCTCGCCGGTGGTGATCCCGGTGGGGGGGCGCATGCAGGGACGCGTGGGGCGCTACCAGGTCGGCCTGCTCGCCGCCGCGACCGGCGGCCGGGAGGACTCGCGCGACTTCGTGGTGCGCCTGCGCCGCGACGTGCTGGGGCGCGGCTTCGTGGGGATGATGTCCACCTTCAGCACGCGCCCCGCGCGCCCGGGTTCGCTGGCCGGAGGGGTGGACTTCAACCTCCCCTTCTTCGTCGGCGCCAGGCGCAACAACCTGGTGGTCATCGGCAACGCCGCCTGGAATCGCGACAGCACCGGCGGGGCGACCGGGGGGCACTACCGCCTCATGGTCGACTACCCGAACGATCACGCCGACATCGTCACCCGCTTCGATCGCGTGGAGGCCGGCTACAACCCGGTGCTGGGATTCGTGCAGCAGCGCGGCATCTACCGCTGGAGCGGCTCCACCGCCATCACGCCGCGGCCACGCAACGCACGCGTCATCCGCCGCTTCGAGTTCAACCTGCTCAACTACGACATCGTCTGGCGGCTGGATGGCGCGCTGGACAATGCCTCGTTCAGCGTGCGGCCGTTCGGGGCCCAGTTCCAGAGCGGCGACCGCGTGGAGCTGAACGTGATCCGTCGCTTCGATGCGCCCGACGCGGACTTCGAGATCGTGCCGAACGTGTCGGTGCCGATCGGCGAGTATTGGTGGAACCGCGTGGAGGTGCGTTACCAGGGGGCCAATGTGCGCACGAAGTCGGTGGACGTGACCGCGTCGGCGGGACAGTTCTACGACGGCACGCGCGTGGACCTCAGCCTCGTCGGACGGTGGCGGCTGCAACCGCACCTGGAGTTCTCGCTGGAGGGCGAGCGCAACGACGTCGACCTCCCCGTGGGCGACTTCGTGACCAACACGGTGCGCTTCCGCGGTGACTACGCCTTCTCGCCGCGCCTCACGGTGACCGGCTTCCTGCAGGCCGACGATCGTTCCGACCGGGCGGCGCTCAACCTGCGGCTCCGCTGGACGCAATCGCCGGGCTCCGACCTGTTCGTGGTGTGGAACTCCGTGTGGCCGACGCTGCTCGAGCGCAGCTTCATGATCGACCGGCCGCAGAGTGGCGCACTGGTCGTGAAGTACGTGCGCTTCTTCCGGCGGTAGCGCGAGCGACGTCTCGCAGCGGATTCAGGCGTGTTCGGAGTGTAGGTGGAGTTGAGGTGATCGGGGTCATGGTTCGACCCTGACCTCAACTCTGACCCCAACTCTCGCCCCAACGTGCTACCGGCGCTTCGCGGGCCGGCCCAGCGACAGGGTGAAGGTGGCCGTCGCGCACTTGACGCCGTTGATGTTGACGTCGATGAGGTGCACGCCGGGGTAGTAGCGCCGCGTCGTCACCACCTTCAGCGAGTGCTGCTTCGCCAGCCGCAAGGCGCCGCGCGCGGGGAGCTCCACCGTCCACCCCTTGAACACCTTGGGCGAGCGGCTTCCGTCGGCCTTCACGTGGTGCACCACGTAGTCGATCACGAGGCGCTGGGCGCTGCGTGCGGTTGATTGCAGCTCCAGCGTGAGCGCGAGGCGCCCGCCCACCGCCACGCGCTTCGGCGACACCGTGAGCGCCGCCGATCCGGCGAAACGCTTCCCCACCCCCCACGCTGCCAGGACGCGCGCATCGCCACGTTTCACCAGCGTGCGGCTGGCGTGGCGCAGCAGCGCGCGCCGCTCGGCGCTGGCATCGGGCAGGTGCTCCTCGAGCCAGCGCGCCACGATGGCCGGGTGGTCCTTGGCGATGTCGTTGAGGTGGTTGGCCACGCTGCGGCGCACGTACTCGCTCTCGTCGTCCTGCAGGGCGCGCAACAGCGGGAGCGTGGGCGACGGATCGGCGATGAGCGACTTGAGCTGGACCCCCCAGGGCAGGCGCGGACGGCTCCCCTCGCTCACCAGGCGGCGCACGTGCGCGCTGGGGTCTCGCGTCCAGCGCTCCAGCGTCTCGAAGCAGAGCGCGGGATGCGCGATGATCAGCGGACGGATCGCGAACTCGGCGGTGAAACGCTGCGTGAAGGCGTGCAGCGCCTGCAGCGCGCGCGCCGGGGTCGCCAGGCCGCGTCGCGCGACGAACTCGCCGGCCGACCAGAGGATCCACCCCCGCAGCCCGCGATCGTCGAGGGCAAGACCGGCCATCGCCTCGCCCTCGTGCGCGGGCGCGAGCGCGGACTCGAGCACGTCAGCGGCGGCGGCAAAGTCACTGGGCAACGCGGCCTCCAGTGCGTCGGCCACGTGCATGGCGCGCGCCTTCAGTTCGAGCGATTCGAGCCCGTGCAGCGCCTGGCGCGTGAAGCGCCCGCTGTCGAACTCGGGCCAGGCGCGCTGCAGGTGACGCGCGGCGGTGCGAACGAGTGAGGGGTCGAGGAGGTTCTTGAAGGGTTCGGCCACGGCGCGTGATGGGCGATGCGTTCGCACGGCATGATCGCGCCAGGGCGAGTGCAGTGGTAGGGCTCACGGCACGAAATGGCCGTCGAGTGGCTCGACGTTCCTCCCGATCGAGCGCGCGCGACGTGTCGCGTTGCCTTGCGCCGCGCATGCGAGCGGGGCAAGATCGACAGGCTCCCTTCCCCACCACGAGACCATGTCGCACACCGATCACCTCCTCCCGCCGCGCCGCCTCACCTTTGCACGCTGGTGGACCAGCCTGCTGCCGCTCGTGCTGGTCGCCTCGAGCGCGGCCGCCCAGCGCTCCACCCCCGCTCCCGCGCCGCGCCCCTCCGTCGACACCAGCGCCCTCGCGCGCCTCGCGTTCCGCGCCATCGGCCCGGCCAACATGATGGGGCGCGCCACCGACGTCGAAGGGATCCCTGGCGATCCCAACCTGGTCTACGTGGGGACTGCCGCCGGCGGGATGTGGAAGACCATCAACGGCGGTACCACCTGGACGCCGATCTTCGAGCGCGAACGCACCCTCTCCATCGGCGACTTCGCGCTGGAGCCGGGCAACCCCAACGTGCTGTACGTGGGGACGGGCGAAGCCAACGTGCGCAACTCGGTGTCGTTCGGCCGCGGGATGTACAAGTCCACCGACGGCGGGAGCAGCTGGCGCCACATCGGGCTGGGCGACACGCGCCACATCGCGCGCGTGATGGTGAACCCGCTCGACACCCGCACCGTCTACGCCTGCGCCGTGGGGCACATGGCGGGGCCTAACGGCGAACGCGGCGTCTTCGTCTCGCGCGATGCCGGCGCCACCTGGACCAAGGCGCTGTACCTGGACGACCGGCACGGCTGCGCCGACCTGGATGTCGACCCGAAGAACCCCAACATCGTCTACGCGGTCATGTGGCACTTCGACCGCAAGCAGTGGACGTTCACCTCGGGGTCCGAGACGGGCGGCATCTTCAAGTCGGTGGACGGCGGCGTCACCTGGAAGAAGCTCGGCGGCGGGCTCCCCCGGCTGCTGGGGCGCGTCGGGGTGAAGGTGGCCCCGTCGTCACCGAACATCGTCTACGCCGTCGCCGAGTCGAAGGACCAGTACGTCTGGCGCAGCGACGACTTCGGCGAGACCTGGCGCGTGGTGAGCAACGACGCGGCGACGCTGTGTCGCGGCTTCTACTACGCCGACCTGCGCGTCGACCCGCAGAACCCCGAGCGCGTCTACTCCATCGCCTGCCGGCTCTCGGTCTCCATCGATGGCGGGCGCACCTTCCGCGGCATCGGCAACTCGGTGCACGGCGACCACCACGGGCTCTGGATCGACCCGGCCAATCCGAAGCGCATCTGGGACGTGAACGACGGCGGCATCGCCGAGTCGCGCGACCACGGTGCCACCTGGTCGTTCCCCAACTACTTCCCGCTGGCGCAGTTCTACCAGCTGCACGCCGACAACCGCGAGCCCTTCTACCACCTGGGGGGCGGGCTGCAGGACAACGGCAACTGGATCGGCCCCAGCCGCACGCGCGACCCGTTAGGCATCCTGGTGGACGACTGGCAGCTGGTGAGCTACGGCGACGGCTACTACCAGACCTCGCACCCCGACGACCCCGACTTCCTGATCACCGACAGCCAGGGCGGGATGATCTGGCGCACGCAGATGCGCACGCGCGAGCAGGAGGACATCTCGCCGCAGCCCCGCCGCAACGACGGCGCGCCGGTGAACGCGTTGCAGTACCGCTTCAACTGGAACGCCCCCATCGTCGCCTCGCCGCACGACGGCAAGGTGGTCTACTTCGGCGCGCAGGTCCTGTTCCGTTCGAAGGACTTCGGCGCCACGTGGCAGGCGATCTCGCCCGACCTGTCGAAGAACGACACCACGCGCCACGGCTGGGCGGGCGGCCCCGCGATCACCGAGGCCACCACCGCCGAGTACTACAACACGATCTACTCCGTCGCCGAGTCGCCCGTGCAGAAGGGGCTCATCTGGGCGGGACTGGACGACGGCAACCTGCACGTGACGCGCGATGACGGTGCCACATGGACGCGCGTGGACCGGAACGTTCCGGGGGTGGGGCCCGAGGCAGTGGTGAGCCATGTGGAAGCGAGCCGCACCGCGGCGTGCACGGCGTACGCGACGTTCGAGCGCAAGTTCATGGATGACCTCAAGCCCTACGCCTTCCGCACGACCGACTGCGGCGCGACGTGGACGAGCATCGCCGGCAACCTCCCCGAGGGGGCGTACCTGCAGGTGCTGCGCGAGGACCCCAAGAACCCGTCCGTCCTGTATGCCGGCACCGAGACCGGGCTCTACGTGAGCGTGACCGGAGGGAACGACTGGTTCCGGTTAGGCGGCAACCTCCCCGCGATCCCGGTGCACGAGGTGATCGTGCACGGGCGCGAGAACGACCTGATCGTGGCGACGCATGCGCGCGGGATCTGGATCCTCGACGACGCCTCGGCCATCCAGGAGCTGGCGACGGCGGCCGCGAAGCCGGCGCACCTGTTCCCCATGCGGACCGCGACGCGCTTCGCGACCAAGCAGGGGAAGGGCTCCCTGGGGCACTCGCTCTTCATGGGGCCCAACCCGCCGTACGGGGCGATCATCCGCTACCACCTGCGCGAGCGTCCGGCAGCCGCAACGCCGGTGCGCCTCGAGGTGTTCGACGCCAGCGGCCAGCTGGTGCGCGCCCTCCCGCGCGTGCCGCGCGAGCCGGGAATCAACACGGCGGTGTGGGACCTGGGACACGCCCCGCCGCGCCCGCGGCGCGCGCCCGCAGGCGGCGCGGGGGACGAGGAGGCGATCTTCGCGCGCCTGTTCGGTGCCGCGAGCGGCCCGCGCGCCCTGCCCGGCCGCTACACCGTGCGGCTGACGGTGGGGAACGAGCGGCTGGAGCAGCCGGTGGAGGTGCGCATCGATCCCACGTCGAAGACGTCGCTGGACGCGCTGCGGGCGCAGTTCGTCGTGGCGACCGAGATGCGTGACCTGATGTCGCTGGCCAACGACACGCTGCGCGCGCTCGACGGACGGCGCGCCGAACTGGACGCGCGCCATCGCGCCGCGCTGGCCATTCCCGATGGCGGCGGCGCGGCGGCGGCGCGCGCCGTGTCGGCCGAACTGGCGCAGGTGGACTCGCTGCTGGACCTGCTGGTGAAGCCCGCCACCGTGCCGCAGTGGAGCGACGGCCCGCGCATCAGCGACCGGATCGGGGCGCTGCTGCGGAACGTTGGCCAGGGGAACCAGGCGCCCACGCAGGAGCAGCAGAAGCTCGGCAAGGCGCTGGCGGTGGAGTTGCGCGACGCGCTGGAGCGGGTGCGGAAGTACCTGGGGCGCTTCACGACCATGTAGCCACGCGCTCTCTAGGAACGGGCTCCGACTATTTCCTCCACGTCGCCCCAGATGCCGCACGAAACGGCCCTCATCGCCACGATCGCCGCGGGGCTCGGCCTCGCCTTCCTCCTGGGACTGCTGGCCGTGCGGCTCAAGCTGCCGCCGATCGTTGGCTACCTGGTCGCGGGAATCGCGCTCGGCCCGCGCACTCCCGGGTTCATCGCCGACGCGCAGCTGGCGGCGCAGCTCGCCGAGATCGGCGTCATCCTCCTGATGTTCGGCGTGGGGATGCACTTCTCGGTGCGCGACCTGCTGGCGGTGCGGCGCATTGCACTGCCGGGCGCCGTGGCGCAGATCTCGGCCGCCACGGCGATGG
>CAZVDJ010000050.1:0-14484 GCA_964626245.1 uncultured Gemmatimonadaceae bacterium | reverse complement strand
CCCAGTTTGCCGACTTCACCAGCGGCGACGACGGCGTGGCGTATGAGCGCCGCCTGGACGCGGCGCTCGCGCGGCTGGAGCAGCTGACCGTTCCAACGCTGGCCGTCATCCAGGGACATGCCGTGGGCGGAGGGCTGGCCATCGCGGCGGCGTGCGACGCGCGGATCGGCACCACCGACGCCCGCTTCGCCATGCCGATCGCGCGCACGGTGGGCAACTGCCTGTCCATGGCCAACTACGCGCGCCTGGTGATGCACTTCGGCCCGTCCCGCACGCAGCAGCTCATCCTGACCGCCGAGCCGATGCTCGCCGCCGAGGCGCTGGCGTGCGCCTTCCTGCTCGAGGTGGCGGAACCTGCCGAGCTCGAGGCGCGCGTGGCGGCACGCTGCGACCAGTTTGCCTCCATGGCACCGGTAACGCTCCGCGTCACGCGCGAGGCCATCCGGCGCATCGTGACGGCGGTGGCCGGCCAGGGAGATGACCTGGTCCGCATGGCGTATGGCAGCCACGACTTTCACGAGGGCGTGGCGGCCTTCATCGCGCGACGCCCACCGCGCTGGGAGGGGCGGTGACCGCCACGTCGTCGCCGCCCCTGCCTCCCCCCGCCAGCGACCTGGAGGCGGCGCTTCGCGCCGGCGTGGGTGGCGAGGTGCGCTTCGATGCCTACTCGCGGCACCTCTACTCCACCGACGCCAGCATCTACGCGATCGAGCCGTTAGGCGTCGTCTTTCCACGCGATGCCGACGACGTGGTGGCGGCGGTCGAGGTGGCGGCGAGGTTCGGCGTCCCCGTCCTTCCGCGGGGCGGCGGGACCAGCCTGGCCGGGCAGACGGTGGGTGCCGCGGTGGTGCTCGACTTCTCCCGCTTCATGCACACCATCGTTGCCGTCGACGCCGAGGCACGCACGGCGCGCGTGCAGCCCGGGGTGGTGCAGGACGACCTGAATCGTGCCGTCGCGCCGCATGGCCTCCTCTTCGCGCCTGACACCTCCACGGCCAATCGCGCCACGCTCGGCGGAATGATCGGCAACAACTCGTGCGGGATGCGGTCGGCGTACTTCGGCATGACCATCGACCACGTGGATGCCCTCGACGTCGTCTGGTCGGACGGCGCGACCGGCCGCTGCCACGGCCTCGAAGCCGAGCAGGTGGCGCAGCGCGCACGAGGGGCGTCGCTGGAGGCCCGCATCTATCGCGAATTGCCGCCGCTCCTCGCGCGCCATGAGGCGGCGATGCGTCGCGACATTCCCGCCTTCTGGCGCCGTTCGGGTGGCTACCGGCTGGAACGCCTCCTCCCCGAGCGCGGCCCCCTCAACCTCGCCAACCTCGTCGTGGGTTCCGAGGGAACGCTCGCCCTGGTCACCGAGGCGACGGTTCGGCTGGTGCCGCAACCCAAGGCAGTGGTGGCCATCGCCGGACACTTCACGTCGGTGCTGGCGGCCATCGCGGCCAACGACGATGCGCGCGAGTGCGGCGCCTCCGCGATCGAACTGGTCGACCAGTTCATCCTGGACCTCGCGCGCCGGTCCCCCACGCACGGCGCGCTCGTGAGCGTGCTCGAGGGGCGCCCGGGGGCGGTGCTCTTCGTGGAGTTCTACGGCGACACGCTGGCCGAGTGCCGCGCGGGCGCCGAGCGGTTGGAGCGGGCCTGGCGCGCGCACGGCCACGGCTATGCCACCCTGCGCGCGGAGAGCGCGTCCGACCGCAGGAAGTTCCAGGACCTTCGCAAGGCGGGGAACGGGATGTTGCAGGCGGCGGGGACGGGACGGGAGCGCTCCCTCTCCTTCGTGGAGGACACGGCCGTCGATCCCGTGCACCTGGCGGAGTACACCGCGCGTTTCTCGGCGCTGCTCGAGCGCCACGGATTGCGCGCCGGCTTCTACGGCCACGCCTCGGCGGGGTGCCTGCACATTCGCCCGTTCATGGACCTCACGCGCCCCGGCGCCGTGGGGAAGATGCGCGCCGTTGCCGAGGAAGTGCTGGCGTTGGTGCGCGAGTATGGGGGGATGAACAGCAGCGAGCACGGCGACGGCCTGGCACGCAGTGAGTTCAACGCGCGCTTCTTCGGCGCCGAGGTGTACGGCACCATGCGCGAGGTGAAGGCGCTGTTCGACCCGAACGGCCGGCTCAACCCGGGCAAGAAGGTCGATGCGCGGCCCATGACCGAACACCTGCGCGAGCCGGCGCTCGCGCGCCCCGTGCCGCTCCCGACGCACTTCCCGTTCGGGGCGCACGAGGGGATGCACGGCGCCGCCAACCGATGCGCGCGCATCGGCGAGTGCCGCAAGTCAGCGGGCGCCGGGGGAACGATGTGTCCCTCGTACATGGCCACGCGCGACGAGGAGCACTCCACGCGCGGGCGCGCCAACGCGCTGGTCCATGCCCTCGGCTCGGCGAATGCCGCCGATGCGTTAGGCGGCGACCGGCTGCACGAGGTACTGGACCTGTGCCTGTCGTGCAAGGCGTGCAAGGGCGAGTGCCCCATGTCCATCGACATGGCGACGATGAAGAGCGAGGCGCTCGCGCAGCGCTACGCGCTCCACGGCACGCCGCTCTCGGCGCGGTTGTTCGGGCATGCGCGGGCGCTGAATCGCTTGGGGGCGGCCTTCGCGCCGCTCAGCAACTGGGTGGCTGGCACGGCCCCGATGCGCGCGCTGCTGGAGCGCGTGGCCGGGATCGACCGGCGGCGGGTCCTCCCTCCCTTTGCCCGCGAGACGCTGGGCCAGTGGTTCGCGCGACGCGCCGAGCCGCTCGCGCCGCAGCACGGGCGCCGGCGCGGAACGGTCGTCCTGCTCGCCGACTCGTTCACCAGCGCCACCGAGCCCGAGATCGGGCGCGCCGCCGTCGAGTTGCTGGAGCTGGCCGGATGGACGGTGCAGCTGGCGGAGGAAGCCTGCTGCGGCCGCTCGCTCATCTCCAAGGGGCTGCTGCCGCAGGCGCGCGCGGTGCACGCCACGCTGCTGGACCAGCTCGGCCCCGTCGCCGAGCAGGGGATCCCGATCGTGGGTGTGGAGCCGTCGTGCATCTTCACCCTGGGCGATGAGGTGCCGGCGCTGTCGCGTGGTGATGCGCGCGCCGCGGCCATCGCTCGTCAGGCACGCCTGGTGGACGACCTGGTGGCCGACGCCATCGACGACGGCTCCCTGACGCTCGCCGACGGCCTGGCGGGACGCCGCATCCTGCTGCACCCGCACTGCCACCAGAAGGCAGCACACGCGACCGCGGGAAGCGTCAGGCTGCTGCAGCGCATCCCGGGGGCAACGCTCGAGGTGCTCGACGCCGGTTGCTGCGGCATGGCCGGGTCGTTCGGGTACGAGCATGGACACTACGACCTGTCGCTGCGCATCGGCGCGCTGCGCCTCTTCCCCGCGGTCAACGGTGCCCCGGGCGCCGTGATCGCGGCCACGGGTGCCTCGTGCCGGCAGCAGGTACAGCACGGCACGGGTCGCGAGGCACGGCATCCCGTGCTGATCGTGCATGACCTCCTCCAGCGCTGACGCGCCGCGATGAACAGCCAAATCACCGATAGCGTCGTCATCGCCGTGGGAGGGCTCGTTGGCGTGGTCGCCCTCCTCTTTCTCACCATCACGCGGCTCAAGTGGCACGTCTTTGCCGCGCTGCTCGTCCCCATCCTCCTCTTCGCGCTCGTCCCCGGCATCGATCGCGCCGCCTTCATCAAGGCGTTCGAGGCCGGGTTCGGCAAGACGATCCAGAGCATCGCGGTGGTGATCGTGCTGGGATCCATCCTGGCCGAGGCGCTCAAGCACACCGGCGGCGTGGAGCGCATCACCATGTCGATGATCCGGTGGGTCGGCGAGCGACACATGCCGCTGGCGCTCACCCTGTCGGGCTTCGTGATCGGGATCCCGATCTTCTCCGACGTCGGCTACATCATCCTCAACCCGCTGGTCCACTCGGCGGCGCTCAAGACCGGGTTGAACATGAGCGTGATGTCGACGGGGCTGGTGGGGGCGATGCAGCTGACGCATGCCATGGTCCCGCCCACCCCCGGGCCGCTGGCGGCGGTGGCCATCGTCGGCGCCGACATCGGGAAGGTGATCCTGTTCGGCAGCGTGACCTGCTTCATCGCCAGCTTTGCCGGGTGGGCGTACGCACGCGTCGTGGGGCCGCGCGTGGAGTCACCGCCCTCGGCCGACTTCACGGGGCAGTCGTTCGTGGAGCGCGGGCTCGAGGCGCAGCTGCCGTCGACGGCGGCGGCGTACGCGCCGGTCCTCATCCCGCTCCTGCTCATCGCCGGCCAGGGGGTGGGCGCCTTCGCATTCCCGAAGGACCACCTGGTCAACGTCGTGATGACCTACCTGGGGTGGCCGGTGGTGGCGCTGGCCATCGGGGTGCTGCTCGCCTATCGCAACACGCGCCCCGAGCACGCCGAGGCGCGGCGCGGCAAGTGGGTGGAGGATGCGTTAGGCACCTCGGCCATGATCATCATGGTGACCGGGCTGGGCGGCGCGCTGAGCCAGATCCTGCGCGAGACGCCGGCGGTGGACGCCATCGCACAGGGGATGGTGGCCACCGGGCTGCCGTCGATCTTCCTCCCCTTCGTGCTGGGAGTGGTGGGAAACATGGTCACCGGCTCCACCACGGTGGGGGTGATCACGTCGGCGACGATCAGTGCGCCGATGATGGCCACGTTGCAGCTCTCGCCCGAGGCCACGATGCTCGCCGGGGCCGCCGGGTCGATGATCGTGAAGTACATGAACTCCAGCTATTTCTGGGTGTGCATGTCGCTCTCGCGCATGCCGCTGCGCTCGGCGCTGGTGTCGTTTGGCGGGGTCACCCTGGTGAATGGCGTGGTGGCGATGGGGGTGGTGTACGTGTTGTGGGCCACGGGAGTGGTCTGAACGAGGGCACGACCGGCCGCGCGACCGCTCAGCGCAGCTCCACCCAGTTAGGTAGCGCCCCCGGGTTCGCAAACGACTCGCCGTCGCACGTGAGCGGGCTCGCGTCGCGCTCGGTGGCGCTCACCTGCAACGCCGCGCGGTCGGTCACCCCCCGCGCCTGGTAGCCGGCGAAGACGGAATCCGTCATCGCGTCCACGTAGGATACCAGCCGCCGGCCACGGGGCGTGTCGAGCAGGATGGCGACATCCGACATGGTGGCGCTGCCGATATGCGTGCCCAGGCGGCTCCCGGCGGCAACGGCAGTGCCGACGGCGATTCCGCTGTCGGTCTTCACGTGGAAGATGATGACGGTGGCCGCTGGAACGCGGGTGGAGGCCAGCCGCACCTGCTTGCCGAACGTCGTCTCGTCGAGGATCGCGCTCACCACGCCGTCGATCGGTGAACGGATCAGGATGCTCCCCCAGTCCACCGTTCCGTGCGGCTGGAAGTAGTGCTTCATGCTGCGGCAGCGCTCCACGTCATCGGCATAGTCGTGACCGATCCCCGATCGAAAGCGCGAGATGCGCGCGATCTTCTGCAGCTCGATGTAGTCGGCGGTGACGACACGCGGAACGCCCAACGCGTCCAGGTCGTACCGCCCCTCGACCGTCACGTTTGCCGAGGACGTCACGCCGCCGGCCGACGCAGAGATCACCGCCGAACCGGGGGTGATGGCCGACACCACGCCGCTGGCCGAGACGCTCGCTACCGCGGGCGCGGATGTCGACCAGTTGAGTGCGACATTCGGCAGTGCAGTGCCCGCGGCATCGAGCGCCTGTGCGGTGAACTGGCGGCTGGAGCCGGGCGTCATGCTGGCGCTCGTCGGCGAGAGGACGATGCTCGCCACGCGCGGCGCGGTCGGGAGAGGCGTCGAGGGTGCGATCGCATTCCCGCCGGCGCCGCCGCACGCCAGTGCCGCGACGACGAGCGCCGGCACGACGAGCGCCGGCAGAGTCTGGCGCCACGCCGATGGCGAGAGGGGAATGGCGGTCATGGTGGGAAGTATCGGCTGCACGCGCCTCGTTCTGTTCCCGATCGCCGCCATGCTTCCGCTCGGCGGTGACACTGCGCTGCGAGTATCGACGATGCGGACGCACTTGAATCGCCCACTTGACAGTCATGCGACTCC
The DNA here is from genome assembly GCA_964626245.1 of uncultured Gemmatimonadaceae bacterium. Classification (GTDB taxonomy): domain Bacteria; phylum Gemmatimonadota; class Gemmatimonadetes; order Gemmatimonadales; family Gemmatimonadaceae; genus SCN-70-22. The sequence continues at coordinate 8,455 of CAZVDJ010000050.1, read as the reverse complement.
GGTTCTAACATGACGGCACAACTGAAGTCGTGGTGATTTGCCGCCTATTGCCGCCACGTAAAACAAGGAGCTAAAACGCGAGAGCCCGGCGGCTTGTGTTGCCGGGCCTTGTTGCATGCGGACCACGCCGTTTCGACTGCTTCGTGGTCGGCGCAACGCGTCTCGTCCATGGGCGGCAGTTCTCGAGCGCCGTGGAGTGACTATGCCGGACCTGGAAAGCGACAACGCCGCACTAGCCAACGCCTCGCCACCGGAAATCGTGCGGTGGGCGATGGAGCGATTCGGCCATTGGCGCGTGACCATCACCACTTCCTTCGGGATGGAGGGTTGTGCACTGGTCGACATGGTGGCGCGCACCGGCCGCGCCGCCCGGATCACGTACCTCGATACCCACTTCCTCTTCCCGGAAACGATCGCGCTGCGCGATCGCATGATCCGTCGCTACCCGCGGCTGCGCTTCGTGAACGAGGGGACGCCGCTCACGCCCCAGGCGCAGGAGGCGGCGCACGGCCCGCGACTGTGGGAGCGCGACCCCGACAGTTGCTGCCGCATTCGCAAGGTGGAGCCGATGCAGCGCGTCCTCGACGAGAGCGACGTCTGGATCACCGGCATCCGGCGCGACCAGAGCGAGGCACGGTCGCACGTGCGCGCCGTGGAATGGGACTGGCGCTTCGACGTCCTCAGGATCAGTCCGATGGCGCGGTGGACGCGCGCCGATGTCTGGTCGTACATCCGCACGCACGACGTCCCCTACAACGAGCTGCACGAGCGCGGCTATCCGTCCATCGGCTGCACGCACTGCACCGCCCCTGTCCCCGGCTCCACTCCCGCCGACTACAGTCGCATCGGGCGCTGGCCCGGGCGCGGCAAGACCGAGTGCGGGTTGCACGACGCCCCGGAGGCCACCGTCGCATGACACCGACCATTCCGGACACCACGTCGCCGGCGCCGGGCGAACCATCGCGCGTCGAGCTGGTCAAGCTGTCGAGCAGGCGGCTGCGTGGCACGCTGCACGAGTCGGTCACCTCCAGCGACCCGAAGTTCGACGAGGACGACGCCACGCTCCTCAAGTTTCACGGCATCTACCAGCAGGACGACCGCGATCAGCGCGTGAAGCGCGGCGAGCCCCGCGAGCGCGCGTGGCGCATGATGATCCGCCTGACGATTCCCGGTGGTGTGCTGACGCCCGCGCAGTACCTGTCGCTCGATGACTTCGCCGACCGGTTCGGCAACGGCACGCTCCGCTTCACCACGCGGCAGAGCATCCAGTTCCATGGCGTCCCCAAGGGCGACCTCAAGCCGCTGCTGGTGGCGATCAACGACGCCCTGCTCACCACCATCGCCGCCTGCGGCGACGTGTCGCGCAACGTGATGGCCGTTCCCGCCCCGCTGGATGACGAGGTGCACCGCAGCGTGCAACAGGTGGCCCGCGGCATTGCCGCCGAGTTGCGGCCGCGCACCGGCGCTTACTTCGAGGTCTGGCTGGACGGCGAACGGGTGGCCGACAGCCGGGACGTCGAGCCCGTGTACGGCGACACGTACCTGCCGCGCAAGTTCAAGACGGGGGTGGCCATCGACACCGACAACTCGGTCGACATCTACAGCTACGACTGCGGACTCGTGGCCATTACCGGCGGCGGGCCGACGGTGCTCGGCTACAATCTGCTGGTGGGCGGTGGCTTTGGCATGACGCACAACAAGGCCAGCACCTTCGCACGACTGGCCAGCACCATCGGCTTCGTGGCGCCCGAGCATGCGGTGGCCGCGGTGCGGGCCGTGTGCGAGCTGTACCGCGATGAGGGGAATCGCTCCGATCGCAAGCAGGCGCGGCTCAAGTACCTCGTGGAACGATGGGGCACCGAGCGTTTCGCCGACGCACTGCGCGCGCGCATCACCTTTGCGTTGCACCCGCCGGCCCAGGTCCCCACGCCGCTGCAGCACGACTACCTGGGCGCGCATCCGCAGGGAGATGGGCGCTACTTCTACGGGGTCTTCGTCCAGAATGGGCGCGTGGCGGACGGCGAGGCGGACCGCACCCGCAGCGCCCTGCGCGAGATCGTCACCCGGCTGCGCCCCGGCGTACGCCTCACGCCCATGCAGAGCGTCCTCTTCACCGACCTTTCGGCCGAGGGGGTGCGGCTTCTGGAGGAGATCCTGGCATCGCACGGCGTGCGCACGACAGCCGAGCTGAGTGCTGCGATTCGCTACTCCATGGCCTGCCCGGCACTTCCCACCTGCGGCCTGGCGCTCGGAGACGGCGAGCGTGCGCTTCCCGGTGTGCTGGCGACGCTCGAGGCGGAACTGCGCCGCCTGGATGTCGCGCATGTCCCGCTCACCGTGCGGATGACCGGCTGCCCCAACGGTTGTGCGCGCCCCTACAACGCCGACATCGGCTTCGTGGGTCGGCGCCCCGGGGTCTATCACGTCTTCGTGGGTGGCGGCCTTCGCGGCGACCGACTGGCGGACCTGTTTGCGGCTGATGTCAGGATCGAACAGATCATCCCGACGCTCCGTCCGCTGCTTGAACGTTTCGCCCGCCATCGCCGCCCCGACGAATCACTCGGCGACTACTATCAGCGGTTTGTCAATCGGACGCAGCCGCGGACCCTCCTCACGGGGTTGGAGTCACCGACCCAGGTCCTCTTTGGTGCCGAATGAAGGAGCTCGCCCTGTACCGAGGCGATCTCACCTCCGGTCCCGTCGGCATCCGGCCCTCCCTTGTCACGCTCGCTGAGGCCGTGAGGCGTGGCGAGCTGCGCGACGACACGCCCGGCGACACCGAGGTCGTGGCGCTGGCCACCTGCGAACGCGTGGAGTACTACCTGTCGCGCGACGACGAACGTCTCGTTCGCCGGCTTCGTGCCGCTGGCGCGCTGGCTTCGATGCATCGGCTGGCGGGCGAGGATGCGGTGCGCCACCTCTTTCGCGTGGCCGCGGGGCTGGAATCGAGGATTCCCGGTGAGCCGCACATCCTGGGGCAGGTGCGCTCGGCGCTGGCACACAGCACCCAGGAAGCTTCGGTGGGCCCGACGCTCACGGCGCTTTTTCGGGCGGCCATCGACTGCGGGCGTCGCGTCAGGCGCGCGTGCCACTTCGGCGCCCACGGTGACAGCTACGTCGCGCGCGCGATCGACGTGCTGCGCGCCGAACTCTTCCCCCTGGCGCGGCAGCACGCGGTGATCGTGGGCGCGGGCACGCTCGGGCGAGAGGTAGCGCACGCGCTGCGCGCCGCAGGGGTTGAGCGCCTCACGATCGTGGGTCGTCATCCTCCGCGGATCGAGACCCTCGCGCGGGAGGTTGGGGGTGAATGGGTCACGCTCGACCGCTTCAGCCGTGGATTGGCGTGCGACGCCATCGTGACCGCCGTCGCGTGCGCCGTGCCCATTCTGCGCACGGAGACGGTCGCCGCATGTCGTGCGCGCCTCGTCATGGACCTGGGTGGCCCGCCTAACGTGAGCCGGGACGGATCCCTGGGTGAGGTTCGCCTGGTCCGGCTCGCCGATCTGGCAGGACATCCCGCCGCGTGCGCCCCCGTCGAGCAGGCCGCTCAGCTCGTGGATCGCGAGGTGCAGCGATTCGCGGCAGCGCAGCGCGGAACGTGGAGGACACGCCTGTCGAGGTTGGCGTCGTGATCCACGACCTCGAGGTCATACTCGCGGCACACGGCGCCGGTGAAGGCTCTCCGGCCAATGCCCTCGTGCAGGCGTGCGCGCGCGGGTTGGCATCGATCGCCGCAGGGACCCGGGTGCGGGAGGCGTTCGTGGCCGGCAGTCCCTCGTGGGACGACGTGTTCCGGCGCGTGGAAGGGCGCCACTGCGTGGTGATCCCCATGCTCACCAGCGATGGCTTCTTCGCCGAACGACTGCGCGCGCACGTCGCCCGGCTTGGCAAGGGAGCGACGACGAGCCGGCCGCTGGGCACGCACCCTGTCCTCGTGCGAGCGCTCGCCGAGCGTGTCGCGACGGCGGTCGGTGAACTGCGCCCTCGCGTGTCGCGACCACACGTGCTGGTCGTGGGTCACGGGACTGCCCGACACGCGGACAGCGGCACCGCCACCCGCGAGGCGGCCCACGTGATCGCTCGGCGCGTCGGCTGCCCGACAGACGTCGCATTCCTCGACCAGGAGCCAACGATCGAGGAGGTGTTCGCGCGCGCACCGGCGCAGGGCGGGGTGGTCGTGGTGCCATTCCTGCTGGGCGGCGGCGCCCACGCGGCCCTCGACGTTCCCGCGCGCGTCGCGGCGGCATGGCCGGGGGCGCCCACGCGGTCGATCGTCGTGCTCGAACCGTTAGGCGGACTCCCGGTGCTCATCCCCGTCCTGCGATCGCTCGCGCAGGAGGCCGGCGCCACGCAGGGTGTGGCCGCATGACCGTCCGTCCGGGAACCGTCTATCTCGTGGGCGCCGGTCCTGGCGATCCGGGGCTCATCACGGTGCGCGGCCTCGAGCTGCTGCAGCGCGCCGACGTGGTCCTGCACGACCGCCTGGTCGAACCGGCGCTGTTGGAACAGGCGCGCCCCACAGCACGGCTGATCGACGTGGGCAAGATGCCATACGGCGCGGCGACGGAGCAGGCGACCATCAACGCGGCACTCGTCAGGCACGCCCGGGAGGGATCCGTGGTCGTTCGCCTCAAGGGTGGCGACCCGCTGGTCTTTGGCCGCGGATGGGAGGAGCGCCAGGCGTGTGTCGATTCGGGCGTCCCCTGCGAAATCGTGCCGGGTGTCTCCAGCGCCATCGCCGGCCCTGCGGCAGCAGCCATCCCGGTGACGCTGCGCGGCGTCGCGTCGAGCGTGGCCATCGTGGCGGCTCCCGCCATCGACGACCGCGCGATGCAGGGCGCGGCCTGCGCCGACACGAGCGTCTTCCTGATGGGTGTGCGTGGACTGCGCGACCTTGCGCAACGCCTGGTGCGCGCCGGGCGCGATCCGTCGACGCCAGCAGCGGTGGTGGAGCGGGCCACGCTGCCCGGTGAGCGAGTGGTGCGCGCGCCGCTGTGCAACATCGCCGAGGCCGCCCGGTTGGCTGGCGTCGAGTCGCCGGCCGTTGTGGTCGTCGGCGAGGTCGCCGCGCTGGGCACCCCGACACCCGGCCCGCTCACTGGTCGGCGCATCGTGGTCACGCGCCCGCGCCAGGCCTCGCAGGAGCTGTGCGGCGCGCTCCGCACGTTAGGCGCGGATGTCGTCTTCGCGCCGCTCATCCAGCTCGCGCTCACGAATGCGTCAGGGCATGGAGCGCTGGATCGGCTTGGTGCGTTCGACTGGCTCGTCTTCAGCTCGCGCCACGGCGTGCGAGGCTTTCGCCGCGCGCTCGAGACCCGCCAGTTCGACCTGCGGCGCCTGCCGGGCACGAGGATCGCGGCGATCGGTCCGGTCGTCGCGCGCGAGCTCGAGGCGTGGGGCGTTCACGTCGACCTTCTACCTCAACGCGCGCGCGCCGAAGGGCTCGTGCAGTCGTTGCTGGCGAGCGAGGCACCACCCCGGCGCGTGCTCTTCCCGTGCGGCACCCTCGCCGTCGATGACCTGTCGGCGGCACTCGGTGCCGCCGGGATCACGGTCGAGCGCGTTCCGGTCTACGAGACGCGTCGGCTCCCCCTCGATCCGCGTGCGCGCGCCGTGATCTCGGAAGGTGTCGATGCGATCCTGCTGGCCTCTCCGTCGGCGGCAACGGCGCTGGGCGACAGCAACATCGACCCCGGCCACGCGGTCATCATCTGCATCGGGCCGACGACGGCAGCCGCAACGGCCCCCTTCGGCTGGCAGAACGTGCGCGTTGCCGAGTCGCACTCCGATGCGGGGTTGGTGGCGTGCGCGATGGATGCGGTGCGCGAGCGCAGCGTGCGCTGACGGGACTGGTCCCGTCGCGTCGTGTTGCCCCAGGCCGGGGAGCGACGCCGCGTCCCGCGGCTACGGCTGCACCCTTCTCTCCTGCCGGAACTTCTCGATCATCCGCACCAGCTCCGCATTCGTGAACGGCTGCCACCCGTGCGGCTTCTTGGGGCGCCCGTACTCGAAGGTGAAGTTCGCCGCGGGCCCCTCCAGCCTGGCCGCTTCCTCTTCCATCAGGTACACCGCCAGCTGCAGGTAGTGGTTGTCCATGTCGCCGGTGTACACGTGCACCTTCCCCGCCAGCTGCGCCCCGATGCGCGCCCAGTGCTTCTTGAGGTAGAGCGTGAGGTCGAAGTGGTCGCGCCAATGGGCGGCCACCTCCTGGTCGATCGTCCCCGTGCGGCGGTCCCACAGGCGGCGCGGGTAGCCGTCCTTCCCCGCCGGCCCGTACGACGCATCGAAGGCATCGAACTGCTGTCCGCTGCGCGCCTTGGTGCCTAACACGGCCTCGAGCTGGCTCATCTGCCGCACCGACACCAGCGGCTGCCCCTCCTCGCTCTGGGTCATGAAGCGCTCTGGAACCGGCGCCACGTCGCCGTTGGGGACGAAGGCGTTGGTATCGGCGTAGTTGTCGATGAGCTGGTTGCGCCGGAAGTCCACCGGGTCGGGGTACAGGCACCACCCACCCCCAAAGAAGTCGGGGCGCTGGATCTGCAACGCCAGGCACTCCCACCCGCCCGTCGACCCGCCGGTGAGGAAGCGGGCGTTCGGCTCGGCGATCAACCGGAACTCCTGCTCCAGTCGCGGCACCAGCTCGGTGAGCAGCGCATCCTGGTACGGGCCATGGTTCGCCGAGTTCACCGCGTACGAGTCGTCGTAGTACGGCGTGGGGTGCTGCCACGTGACGGCAACGAACTGCGGCATGTCGGCGGCCATCCAGCTCTGGCCGAACTGCCACCCTGGCTCCCGCGCGGTGCGCCTGAGCCGCGCCTCACGCTCGGCAGCCGTCTCGCTCCCCGCCTGCTCGGTGAAGCCGAACGGCGCCCCCAGCCCGAAGTGCCCCTGGATGTGAATGGCCGGGTAGCGGCGCGTGGGCTCGTCGTAGAAGGTGCGCGGCAACAGCACCGTGGCGCCGATGTAGGTGTCGTGCCCCCACCACTTGGACAACGACGGCGACTTGAACTTGATGCGCTTGACCCAGCGCGTGTCGGCAGGGACCTCCACGGGGGGGAGCACTCGCGTCAGCGTGAGCTGCAACGGCCGCGGCGATTTCGGGTCCCACCGCACCTTCACCGGCTCGCTCACCAGGTTCCCCGGCGACCGGTTCCACTGCTGCCCCTCCCACTGGTCCCAGTGCACCCACAGCGTGTGGCCGTCGGCGCGCGTGACCTTCGTATAAACGTTGAGCACCGCCTGCACGGTGTACTCGCCGGCCGGCAGGTCGCGCAGGGAGCTGTGCGGGTAGCCTAACGTGTCGGGGCCGATCACGGCCGCCGCCCCGCGCCCCCAGTTGTGCACATCGGCGCCGTAGAAGGGCGCGGTGGCCCGGTACCCGCCCGCTTGCAGCCGCGGCTCGCGCGAGCCGTCGCGGGCGAAGATGACGAAGACGCGCCCGGTGTGCGGCCCCCCCAGCGACTCGGCGTAGCGGACGTCCACCCGTTGCGCCTGAAGCGGGGCGACGGCCGTGCCGAGGACGGCGAGGGCGGCGAGCGCGGCGGCGACGATGAGGCGGTGACGCATGGGCATCCCGGAAGGCATGAACGGATGGCGACACGGAAGTCACTCCGAACATGCGGCGCCGCACCGTCCGGCGCAAAAGCGAGTCCCTACGGGCTCGGCGCCGCCCGCTCCCGCGCGTAGATCCCGCTGCTCAGGTACCGATCGCCTCGGTCGCAGACGATGAAGACGATCGTCGCGCCGGGAGCCTGTTCCGCCACGCGCAGCGCGATCACGCACGCCCCCGCCGCCGAGGGTCCGCACAGGATCCCCTCCTCTGCCGCCAGGCGCCGCGACATCTCCTCGGCCTCGGCCTGCGTGACGTACTCCAGGCGATCCACGCCGCGGGGATCGTAGATCATCGGCTCGTAGCCCGCGCCCCATTTGCGGATGCCGGGGATCTGCGATCCTTCCGCCGGCTGCGCGCCAATCACCTGGATGGCGGGATTCCGCTCCTTGAGGTAGCGCCCCACCCCCATGATCGTCCCGGTGGTACCCATCGCGCTTACAAAGTGGGTGATGCGCCCCGCGGTATCGCGCCAGATCTCCGGGCCGGTGGTCTCGTAATGCGCGCGGGGGTTGTCGGGGTTCGCGAACTGGTCCAGGATGCGCCCTTCTCCGCGCGCCGCCATCTCGGCCGCCACATCGCGCGCGTGCTCCATGCCCCCCCTGCTGGCTGGTGCCAGGATGAGTTCGGCGCCGTACGCCCGCATGGAGTCCTGGCGCTCCATCGTGGCGTTGTCGGGCATCACCAGCGTCATGCGATAGCCGCGCATGGCCGCGATCATGGCCAGCGCGATCCCGGTGTTGCCGCTCGTCGGCTCGATCAGGCGATCGCCGGGGCGTATCTCGCCGCGCTCCTCGGCCCGGCGGATCATCGAGTAGACGGGGCGGTCCTTCACCGAGCCGCCCG
>CAZVDJ010000049.1:0-14533 GCA_964626245.1 uncultured Gemmatimonadaceae bacterium | reverse complement strand
GGGTCGATGCCCAACGTGCTCGCCCCGCCTGGTCCATCGACGACGCGCCGCCGACCGCGGTGCTCGCCGTCAACGCGGGGATGTTCAGCGACCGGCTGCCGTGGGGGTGGGTGATGCGACGCGGCGGTGAGCTGCTGCCGCCGGGGCGCGGCCCGCTGTCGAGCGCCGTCGTGGTGACACGAACCGGCGAGCTCCACATGGTCGACGGCGACAACGTGCAGCGGTGGCGGGCGAGCGGCGACGTCGCCGAGGCCTTCCAGACGTATCCCACACTGCTCGTGGGCGATGGTGAGCTTCCGCACCCGCTGCGCGAGGGGGACGCGATCGACCGGACCCATCGCGACGCCCGTCTCGCCATCGGTCTCGACCGGGAGGGGCGCGTCCTGCTCGCCTTCACGCGGCTCGATGTCGCCATCCCGGGTGCCGACCGGATTCCCCTTGGTCTCACCGTTCCTGAAATGGCGGCGGTGATGGGGTCGCTCGGGGCGCGGCAGGCCGCATTGCTGGACGGCGGCATCTCCGCGCAGCTGCGGCTGCGCGAGGCGGATGGCACGGTGCGCGAGTGGCGTGGCCTGCGTGACGTGCCGCTGGCCCTGGTTGCGCATTCCCGTTAGGCCCCCGCCGGCGGCACCTCCCCGCGTGTTCGAGCGCACCATGTCGCTTCGCATCGTCATCACCTCGTTCGGGTCGCTGGGCGACCTGCACCCGTACCTCGCGCTGGGGCAGGCGCTGCAGCAGCGTGGCCATCGCCCCGTCCTTGCCCTTCCACCGTCGTACGGTGCGCAGGTGCATGCCGCCGGGCTGGAGCACGCCCACGTGCGTCCCGACGCCGACCTGACCGATCGTGAGACGGTGCGGCGCATCATGGATCCGGTGCGGGGAGCCGAGTTTCTCGTGCGCCAGCTGCTCATGCCGTCGGTGGAGCAGTCGTACGAGGACCTCTCCCGCGTGGCACGCGGCGCCGACCTCATCGTCTCGCATCCGCTCACCTTCGCCGCCCCCCTCGTCGCCCAGTCGATGGGCATCCGGTGGCTGTCCAGTGTCCTGGCGCCGCTTGGCTTCTTCTCGCGCCTCGATCCGCCGCTCATGGCGGTGCATCCGCTCCTGGCGTCGCTGCAGCGCAACTGGCCGCGCCTCTATCGTGCGCTCGTACCCACGGCGAAGCTCGCCACGCGCAACTGGTCGGAACCGCTGCATGCGCTCAGGCGCCGGCTGGGGCTGCCCAAGGGGGGCGACCCCATGCACGAAGGGCAATACTCGCCGTGGGGAACGGTGGCCATGTTCTCGCGCGTGCTGGCCGAGCCGCAGGCCGACTGGCCGCCCGACACCATCGTGACCGGCGCCCTGGGCTACGACGTGGACCATGGCGACCTGCCGGCAGCACTGGCGCGCTTCCTGGACGATGGGCCGCCGCCCGTGGTCTTCACGTTAGGCAGTGCTGCCGTGGCGGCCGACCGGGCGCCGGCCTTCTATCGTTCGGCGCTGGAGGCAGTGGAGAGGCTTGGCGTGCGCGCGGTCCTGCTGGTGGGAGCGCACGTGGCGTCGCAGCTCGACCGTCGGGAGCGTCCGCACGTGCACGTCGCAACCTGGGCCCCGCACGCCGCGCTCTTTCCGCGCGCGTCGGTGGTCGTGCACCAGGGTGGGGCGGGAACGCTTCACGCCGCCCTCGCCTCGGGGCGGCCGATGCTCGTGGTTCCCTTTGCGCACGACCAGGGGGACAACGCGGTGCGTGCCGGCCGGCTGGGGGTGGGGCGGGTGCTCTTTCCGCAGCGGCTCGATCCTCCAACGCTGCACAGCGCGCTGCGGGAACTGCTGTCCGATCGCCGGTACGCGCTGCGGGCCACGGCCGTCGCCGCGACGGTGCGTGCCGAGCGCGGCGAAGAAGCCACCGTCCAGGTCCTGGAGGCGCTGGCCACCAGGACGATGTAGATTGAACGCGCGCGCCGGCCGTCGCGCCGGCACCAGGCGATGCGCAGAGGAACGTGGCGGAGGGGAGACGATGAGACGAGGGGCGAGGGTGGTGGCCGAGGCCTGGCAGGCCGTGGGACGGCATCTGGGGCGTGGGGTACTGGCGGGGTTCCTGTCGCTGTTCGTGGTTTGGGCCCCCATGGCGGAGGCGCAGCGGCTGGGACCGGAGCCCAAGCGCAAGCGCGGCACCTTCGTGGCCGATAGCAACGACGCGCGCGCGCTGTACGACTGGGGCCTCCAGCAGGTGGAGCGTGATCCGGGGTCGGCCGCCGACGCGTTCTACTGGAGCGCGCGCCTCAACCCGGCATACGCCGAACCGCTCTACGGCCGCCGCTCCGCGCTCCTGCTCGCCAATCAGGGGCTGCTCTCCCGCGCCATGAATCGTGGACGACGCTCACCCCCGAGGGAGCTCCGTCAGCTCGACTCACTCGTGCTGCGGGCACTGGCGCTCAATCCGTTCCTCTACCGTCGCCTCGACCGCGCGATCCTGGTCACCTATATCCGGAACGAGAGCGTGCGAGGTGCCTCGACGTCGGACGCGGCGGTCAGCGACCCCGGGCTGCTCAATTTCGCCATCGAGCGATACCTGCGGGAGGCTGGTCCTGAGATGCGCGGCTGGCTGGCCTACTCCGAGGGCGATTTCTCCACCGCTCTCGCGCTCTACGGCGAGGTGGAACGCTCCCGGAAGGAGAAGGCCGACCCGCGCATCGACCGCGGGCGCATCTTCGGCATGCGGGGCGACGCGGACAGCGCGGTCGGGCAGTTCCAGGCCGCGTTGGCCGAGTTGCGGGCCAAGGAAGACAAGGACCTGGTGTACATCTACAACTCCAAGGCCATGCTGGAGCATTCCATCGCCACGCTCCTCGAAACCAGGAACGACGCCGACGGGGCGCGCGAGGCGTACGGCCGCGCGCTGCAGGAAGATCTGGCCTTCTTTCCCTCGCATGTGCGGCTCGGGCTCCTGCTGCTCAGCCGCGGCGATACCGCCGCGGCGATGAGTGAACTCGAGACCGCCGCGCAGGTTGCGCCTGACGAACCGTGGGTGCGATTCACCCTCGGCTACGCCTTGGCCGCCACTGGCCAGGTCGACCGGGCAATCGAGGAACTCACCAAGGCCACGCAGCTCGAACCACTCTACGCGCTCCCGCACGCCATCCTCGGCAGGATCTGGGAGCGCAAGGCGGACGCCGCCAAGGCCATCGCCGCGTACGAGGCCTTCCTCGCCCGCGCCGCCATGACGGACCTGCAGCGCGCCGACGTCACGCAGCGCCTGGCCGAGGTCCGTGCCTTCATTCGCCCGAGCTAGCGGTGCGCGCCATGTCGTGCATCCCGTGGCGACGAGTCTCCATGCACCGTCGCGGCCCCGGCACGGCAGGATTCGCCATCGTCGCCGCGGCGTTGCTGCTGGCGGAGCCACTCGGCGCACAGGACACGACGCGTGCGCCGGTCCGCCGCCGCACGACCTATGAGGACCTCCAGCTCTTCAGCCAGGTCTTCAACCAGATCCGGGTCAACCATCCGGATTCGCACGACTCGCACGACCTGATCATGGCGGCCATCCAGGGGATGATCCGGGCCGCCGACCCACACTCCTACGTCATCCCGGCCGTCCGGCTCTCGGGCGAACTCGAGGCGCTGTCACGCGCCGGCAAGCTCGTCTCACTTCCCATCAGCTTTGCCTTTGTTGGGGGCGCGCCGGTGGTGGCGAGCGTCGCGGCCGGCAGCAAGGCGATGCGGCAGGACATCATCGTGGGCGACGAGCTGGTCGCGGTCGATGGCAAGGCGGTGCGAGCTGAAAGCGGTGAAGAGCTGGACCTGACGCTTGCGGGGGCGGCGGGCAGCCGCGCCACGCTGACCTTGGAGCGCCGGCGCGCGGACGGCACGCGGGCGCGGCTCACGCGAGTGGTGGAACGCCAGCGCCTGGATGACGCAACGGCCGTTCCGGTCGTCACGATGCTCGACAGCACCACTGGCTACGTGCGGGTCACGACGTTCGCCAACGAGAAGGTCGCCGACGACCTGCACGCCGGCATCGAGCGGTTGGAGCAGCAGGGGATGCGCCGCCTGATGCTCGACCTGCGCGACAATGGCGGCGGGAGCGTGGCGCAGGCGGCGCGCGTAGCCGGCGAGTTCCTTCCCAGCGGCACCATCGTCTACACGTCCGCCGGCCGCAAGAAGGAAGTCGTCGACACCGGGCGCGTGAAGCGGTCGTTCTGGCGCTCGGAGAAGCGCTATCCCATTGTCGTTCTGGTGAATGACGGCACGGCCTCGGCGTCCGAGCTGGTGGCCGGGGCGCTGCAGGATCATGACCGCGCCGTCATCGTCGGGTGGCCGACGTTCGGCAAGGCGCTCCTGATGCAGGGCTTCCCGCTCACCGACGGCTCCGTGATCATGCTCGTCGTGGGTCAGGTGAGCACCCCGTGCGGTCGCGTGGTGCAACGCGCGTATCGCGACATCAGCGTGCGGGAGTACTACCGACAGGCTGCGGCGGTGCGTGACACCGTGGGCCGTGCGTCATGTCGCACGCGAGGCGGGCGCACGGTGTATGGCGGCGGGGGCGTGTACCCCGATCGTCTCCTGTCGGCGAGCGCCGAGCCGCCGCGCTGGCTCGCACAGCTCAACGAGGCCGACCCGTGGCTCGAATGGCTCGGTCCCTACCTCGCGAGTGAGGGAGCACGACACACGTCGCTCGAGGCCTTCGTCGCGGAGGATCAGCTGCCGTCATCGGCGCTCTCCACCTTCCGCGACGTCGCGAAGAAGCACGGTGTCGAGTTTCCGCCGGATGCCGACCCCGCCGTTCGCCTCCTGCTGCGGATGGTGGTAGCATCCGGCAAGTGGGGCGAGGCGGGGTCGCTCCTGCTTCAGGCGCGGGTGGATCGACAGGTGCAATCGGCGATGGAGAGCTTCGCGCAGGCGGAGTCGCTCTCTCGGTAGCGCCGCGCCCTGCTACTTCTTCGGCGGCGTGATCACCCCGTCGACGACGTGCACCATCCCGTTGGAGCCGCGCACCGACGCCACGATCCTGGCGCCATCAACCGTGATGTCGTCGCCCGTGCGCTTGATCGTCACCGAGCCGCCGTCGGCCATGCTCAGCGTCATCCCGTCGGCAAGGTCGGCCGCGTCGTAGACCGAGGTCGTCACGTGGTGCTGCAGGATGCCGCGCAGCGTGTTGACATTGGCAGGCTTCAGCAGGTCGTCCACCGTCCCCTTCGGCAGCTTGTCGAACGCGGCGTTGGTGGGGGCGAAGACGGTGAATGGCCCCGCGTTGGCCAGTGCGTTCACCAGGTCGGCCGCCTTGAGGGCCGCGACCAGGGTGGAGTGATCGGCCGAGCCGACGGCGATCTTCACGATGTCCTTCTGCGAGTCATCGTCCTGCACGGAGGCCTGGCCGCCGCTGGGGCCCGCGTCAGCGGTCGCCGCGGCTGGGACGGCAGACTCCTCCGCGGCGGGCGCGCAGGCGACGAGGAGTGCGGCGGCGAGGAGGGCGGAAGGGAGGGAGCGGACGCGCATAATACCGAGCCTGTTGGCGGGAATGATGCAGTGGGGCTACTGCTTTAGGGCTCGCCATTGATGCGCCGTGCGTGCAGAATTTGGCGTCGGGGACTAACCCGAGTTGGTGTGCGCGGTTCGCGGATGTGGGTGTGAGGTTTTCGGTAGGCGGTGGCGCGCCGCGCACCGGCCATCGGCGCAGGGGCGACTCTTCGCACTGCAGCCCCGCGTCCCTCCTATCCCACCATCCCCCGCGCCTTCGCCAACTGAGCGCCAACCGCTCCCGGGCCCGTCCCCCCTTCCACCTCCCGCCGCCGCAGGGACCGCTCCGGACTCAACGCCTCGAGCACGTCCTCCCCAAACGCCGCGTGCGCCTCGACATACGCCGAGCGCGGAAGCGCCTGCAGCTCGAGCCCCGTCTCCTCGCACTTCCGCACCAGGAAGCCCACCGCCTTGTGCGCCTCGCGGAACGGGACGCCACGGTCCACCAGGTAGTCGGCCAGGTCGGTCGCCATCATCGCGCTTGATACCGCCGCGCGCATGCGTGCGCGATCGAACGTCAGCTCGCTCACCGCCCCCGCCACCGCCGGCAGCACCAGCAGCATCGCGTCCACGGCGCCGAACATCGCGCGCTTGTCGTCCTGAAGGTCCTTGTTGTACCCGCTCGGCAACCCCTTGAGCGTTCCCAGGATCGACACCAGGTCGCCCATCAGCCGCCCCGCCGAGCCGCGCGCGATCTCCAGCGCGTCGGGATTGCGCTTCTGCGGCATCATGCTCGAGCCGGTGCTGTAGCCCTCGCCAAACTTCACGAAGCCGAACTCGCTCGACCCGTACAGGATCAGGTCCTCGGCCAGCTTGGACAGGTGCGTGGCCAGCATCGTGCAGCCGAAGATCACCTCGGCCACGAAGTCGCGGTCGGCCACGGCATCGATGGAGTTGGGCGACACCGCCGCGAAGCCGAGTTGCCCGGCCAGGAACGGACGCGGCACGGGGAAGGCGCACCCGGCAATGGCGCCCGAGCCTAACGGGAGCGTGGCGGTGCTGTGCGCCGTGGCCGCCACGCGCTGGCGGTCCCGCTCCAGCGGCCAGAAGTGCGACAACAGCCAGTGCGCCGCCGACACGGGGATGGCGCGCTGCATGTGCGTGTACGCCGGAAGGATGGCGTCCTGCAGTCCTTCCGCCTGCGTCACCAGCACCTTCTGCACCTCGCGAATGGCCGCGTCCAGGCGCGCGCACGCATCCATTGCCCACATGCGCGATGCGGTGGCCACCTGGTCGTTGCGCGACCGCCCGGTGTGCAGCTTGGACGCCGGCGCCCCCGCCTCCTGGTGCAGGAGGCGGTCGATCATCGTGTGGATGTCCTCGTCCGAGTCGATCGGCGTCTCGCCAGCCGCAAGGCGCGCCGCCACCTTGTCCAGCCCGGCGACAATGGCATCGCGCTCGGCGACGGTGAGCACTCCCGCCTGCTGCAGCCCCGCCGCCCACGCCTGCGACAGCTTCACGTCAAACGGCCAGAGCCGGAAGTCGACGCCGATGGAGCGGTTCACCGCGTCCATGATGGCTGCGGAGCGGGCGTTGAAGCGCCCGCCCCACAGCCGATGTCCTTCGGCGCTCACGCGTAGGCCAGCGACGTGTCCTTGGCCCCCTCACCCTCCTGCTGGTGGTGCTGCTTGAGCTCCAGGTCCTTGAGCGCGCGCACGCGCATCGGCAGCCCGTACAGGCGAATGAAGCCCGCCGCGTCCGACTGCTGGTACACGCCGTCGTCCTCGCCAAACGTCACGAAGCGCTCGTCGTACAGCGCCTGCTCCGAGGCCCGCCCGGCGATCACGATGTTCCCCTTGTACAGGCGCAGCGTCACCGTCCCGGTCACCCGCCCCTGGATCACGTTCACGAAGGCGTCGTACGCCTCCTTCTCCGTGGTCCACCAGCGCCCCTCGTACACCAGGTCCGCGTAACGCGGCGCGATGGCGTCCTTGGCGGCAATGGTGCGGCGGTCGAGCACGAGCATCTCCAGCTCGCTCAGCGCCGTGTACAGCAGCGTCCCGCCCGGCGTCTCGTACACGCCGCGCGACTTCATCCCGATCAGGCGATCCTCCACGATGTCGGCGCGCCCGATGCCGTGACGCCCGCCGATCCTGTTGAGCGTGGCGATGAGCTCCACCGGACCCAGCGTCTCCCCGTTCACCGACACCGGCGTTCCCTGCGCGAAGCCGATCGTCACATGCTCCGCCTCGTTGGGGGCGTCCTCGGGATCGGTGCTGAGCATGAACATGTCCTTCGGCGGCGCCTGGTTCGGGTCCTCCAGCACCCCACCCTCATGGGAGATGTGCCACAGGTTCCGGTCGCGCGAGTAGATCTTCTTGGCCGTGGCCGCCACGGGAATGTTGCGCTCGGCGGCGTACTTCAGCGCGTCCTCGCGCGAGCGGATCTTCCACGCCGCCTCGCGCCACGGCGCAATGACCTTGAGGTCGGGTGCAAAGGTCATGTAGGTGAGCTCGAAGCGCACCTGGTCGTTCCCCTTGCCGGTGCAGCCGTGTGCGAGTGCGGTCGCCCCCACGCGGCGCGCGACTTCCACCTGGCGCCGGGCAATGATGGGGCGCGCCATCGACGTCCCCAGCAGGTACTTGCGGTTGTAGATGGCCCCGGCGCGCAGCGTGGGATAGATGAAGTCCTCCACGAACTCCTTGCGCAGGTCCTCGACGTAGCACTCCTCGGCGCCCGACGCCTTGGCCTTTTCCACCACGCCGCGCAGCTCGTCCTCGCCCTGTCCGACGTCGGCCGCGACGCAGATGACGCGCGCCCCCTCGTAATGCTCACGAAGCCAGGGGACGATGATCGAAGTATCAAGCCCGCCGGAATAGGCGAGGGCGATGGTATGCATGAGTAGACTCCGGGGTGGGATAAACTGTCAGAAGCGGTGCATAATCTACCAGCACGCGTGGCCGAGTCCAAGTGGCCCGGCCGGCCCGCTATCCGCTCTGCGCCAGCTTTTCGATCCGCTTGTGGATCTTCTCGCGAGCGTCGCGCGAACGGCAGATGACGAGGACGGTGTTCTCCCCTCCGATCGTCCCCACCACCTCGGGCCAATCGGCCGAGTCGATCGCCTCGGCCACCGGCTGCGCGCCGCCGTAGATCGTGTTGATCACGAGCAGCTCGCTCACACCGTCCACCGAGTCGAAGAACTGCGGCAGCACATCTTCCACCAACGTGCGCTCGTCGTCTCCCGCCAGTGATTCGGGGGAGGCGTACCGCGGACCGTCGGCCGTCGGGATGCGCACCAGTCGCATCTCCCGGAGGTCGCGCGAGAGCGTGGACTGCGTCACGTCCCACCCGCGCTCCTTGAGCAACTGGCGCAACTCCTCCTGGCTGCCAACGGGTTGCGCCGCAACGAGTTCGCGGATTGCTGCGTGCCGGTCGCGCTTGTTCACGAGTGGCCAGGTGAGAGAAACGGTCGCCAGACATTAGCCTACCCACCCCCCGCGCATCCACCCCCGCGCCGAATCGGCGCCGCACATTGACAATCACACGCTGGCAGAATATGCATTCAGCGTGCATAGAATCCCCGTCGGCGTCTTTGGAGCCAGTGGCTACGCCGGGCGCGAACTCTGCGCCCTCATCAACGGCCACCCCCAGTTCGAGCTCGCGTATGCCACCGCCAACGCGCAGCGCGGCGAGCGCGCGTGGCTGGGGGGGCGCGAGGTCACCTTCGTCTCCACCGAAGACGCCCCCATCCGTTCGGCCGAGCTGGTCTTCAGCGCCCTCCCGCATGGCGCGTCGGCGTCTTGGGTGGCGCGGGCGCGCGCCGAAGGGGTGCGCGCGGTCGACCTGTCGAGCGACCTGCGGCCCGGCCACACCTCCCAGCGCGTGCCGTACGGCCTGACCGAGGTGGCGCGCGAGCAGCTGCGTGGCGCCGAGGTGATCGCCAACCCGGGGTGCTATCCCACGGCGATCCTCCTCTCGCTCGTGCCGCTGCTGGAGCGCGGGCTGATCAAGCCGGGGTCGCCCATCGTGGCCGACGCCGCGAGCGGGGTGAGCGGCGCGGGCAACTCGCCCAAGCCGGAACTGCTCTTTGGCGAGGTGACGGAGAACTACCGCGCCTACGGCGTGGGGAACGAGCACCGGCACCTCCCCGAGATGCGCTCCCTGGTGGCCTCGTACGAGGTGGACGCCGACCTGCTCTTCACCCCGCACCTCCTTCCGGTGGCGCGCGGCATCCTCTCCACCGTCACCGTGCAGCTGACGGAGGAGATCGCGCAGCCGCTGGCCATCTGGCACGAGCACTTCGCCGGCGAACGGTTCGTGGAGGTCACGGAACAGCTCCCGCAGCTGCGCGACGTGGTGCGGCGCAACGCGGTGCGCGTCACCGTGCGCAAGGCCGAGGGGATGCGCGTCCCCACGCTCATCCTCCTGTCCGCGATCGACAACCTCGTGAAGGGGGCCGCGGGCCAGGCGCTGCAGAACGCCAACGTCTCGCTCGGCCTTCCCGAGGGGATGGGGCTCCCGCTGTGAGCACCGCCGCGCCCACGCGCGTGATCAAGATCGGCGGGCGCGCCCAGGGCGACCCCGCGCTCCCGGCCGCCATCGCCTCGGCGGTGCAGGCCGGTGCGCGCGTCGTCGTCGTGCACGGCGGGGGCGACGAGGTCTCGCAGCTGCAACGCCAGATGGGACTGGAGCCCACGTTCCACAACGGGCGCCGCGTCACGACCGAGGGCGACCTGCTGCTCGTGCGCATGGTGCTGTCGGGGACGGTGAACAAGCGGCTGGTGGGAACGTTCGCCGCCGCCGGCGTCCGAGCCGTCGGCATCTCGGGCGAGGACGGCGCGCTGCTCACCTGCCGCCTCTTCGGCGACGGCGTCCTGGGGGCGGTGGGAGAACCGGAGTCGGTGGACCCGACGCTGCTGCACACCTTGCTCGACGGCGACTTCACCCCGGTCGTCTCTCCCGTGGGACGTTTCGCCGACGGTAGCGGCTGCAACGTCAACGGCGACGACGCGGCCGCTGCCATCGCGGCGGCGCTGGGCGCCGACGAGCTCCTCCTGGTAGCCGACGTCCCCGGCGTCCTGGACTCGGCCGGCGCGCGCATCCCGCTCCTCGACGCCGACGGGATGAGCGCCCTCGTTGCGTCTGGCGGCGCGAAGGGGGGGATGATCGCCAAGCTGGAATCGGCCCGCCTGACCCTGGAACGTGGCGTGGCCCGCGTGCGCATCGGCGACTTCGCCACCATCGGCGACCCGTCAGCCGGCACCACGCTCACCCTCGCCGCCGAGCGACGACCTGCGTAGGGAAGGGCGACGAGACGGAGCCGAGCGCGAGCCTCCCGCTCCTCCCCGCCCTTCCCACCTGGTGCACCATCGTCCTCCCGTCTCCTGTCTCCTGTCTCCTGTCTCCCGTCTCCCGTCTCGAGTCCATGTCCCCCTCGGTCAGCACGCCGCCCGTCACCCCCTCGCTCCTCCCGGTCTACAAGCGCGCAGCCATGGAGTTCGTGCGCGGTGAGGGGGTGGAGCTCATCGACGCCGACGGCAAGCGCTACCTCGACTTCACCAGCGGCATTGCGGTCAACGCGCTGGGCTACGGGGACGCGGGGCTCACCGAGGCCATCAAGCGTGCCGCCGACGGGTTGATCCACACCTCCAACCTCTTTCGCACCGCGCCGGGCGAGCAGCTGGCGGACAAGCTCGTCGCCACCTCCTTCGCCGATCGCGTCTTCTTCTGCAACTCGGGTGCGGAAGCCAACGAAGGGGCGTTCAAGTTCGCGCGGCGCTGGGCGCGCGCCATCGGCGGCCCGGCCAAGCACGAGATCTTCTCGCTGCGCGGCGCCTTTCACGGCCGCCTGTTCGGCACGGTGGCAGCCACCGATCGCCCGCAGTACCGCATGCCGTTTCGTCCGTTGGCCGGCGGCATCTCCATTCTCGAGCGCGACCTGGATGACCTGGACATCTCGCTCTCCTCGGAGACGACGGCGGCGCTGATCCTGGAACCCATCCAGGGCGAGGGCGGCGTGCGCGTCCTGGACGCCGAGTTCGTGCGCGCGGTCCGTGCGCTGACCAGGGATCGGCGCATCGCCCTGATCTTCGACGAGATCCAGTGCGGGCTGGGGCGCACCGGGCACCTGTACGCCTACGAACGGTTAGGGATCACGCCAGACATCCTCACCCTGGCCAAGCCCATTGCCGCGGGGCTCCCGATGGGGGCGATCCTCGCCACGGAGGAGGTCGCATCGGCGATGCAGCCGGGTGACCACGGAACGACCTTTGGCGGGGGGCCGTTCGTGGCCAGCGTCGCGCTGCACGTCTTTGACCGGCTTTCCGATCCCGCGCTGCTCACCCACGTGCGCGAGCTGGGGGCCTGGTTCGCCGTCGAGTTGCAGGGATTGGTGGCACGCACCGGCAAGGTGCGCGCGGCCCGAGGCGCCGGCCTCATGTGGGGGTTCGACGTTACCGAGCCGGCGGCCGAGGTGATCGCGCGAGCGCGCGAGGCCGGGCTCCTCCTGGTGTCGGCCGGCGAGCACACCATTCGCCTGCTGCCGCCGCTCGTCATCACGCGAGACGATCTGGCCCGCGGGCTCTCGATCCTGGAGGGGGTGCTGGGCGCCTAGCGCCCGCGGGCGTCACGCCCGCCCCCCTCCGAGGCGCACGTCACGGCGCCGTCACCGAGGTAGCGGCTGACGGCGCCGTTTCACGTGGTGCCGCTAACTTCGTCCGGTATGCGCCACGCCGACCACATGCCGTGACATGAGACGCTCACTCGCCGAATCCTGCTCCGACCGTTCCACGCTCGCGCGGCGACCGAGGCTCGTCTCTGGCACGTGGTCCGCCTCCCGTCGATGGCTCGCGCTCGGCGCGGTGGCCGCGCAATTCGCGCCGGGCGCCATGGCCGCCCAGACGTCGCCGGGCGACGCGGCGGCGCGCATCCGGCTCGTCGTGCACCTGTCGGTGGACCAGTTGCGCCCCGAATACCTGGAGGCCTTCCGCCCGCAGTTCACCGCGGGCTGGGCGCGCCTCCTCACGGGCGCGGCGTACTTCCCCAACGGGTTCCAGGATCACGGCATCACCGAGACCGCGCCGGGCCATTCCACGATGATGTCGGGTCGCTTCCCCCGAAGCACCGGAATCGTGGCCAACGACGCCGGCGTCCTCGATGTCGAGTTCCCGCTCATCGGCGCCGCCGGTGACCCGGCCTCGCCATATCGCTTCCGCGGGACCGTGCTCGGCGACTGGCTGCGCTTTCGTGACCCGCGCAGCCGCCTCCTCTCCGTGTCCCGCAAGGACCGCAGCGCCATCCTCCCGTTAGGCAGGGCCAAGGGGGAGGCGTACTGGTATGCGCCGCGCGCCGGCATCTTCACCACCTCGCGCTGGTACGCCGACACCCTCCCGGCGTGGGTGCAGCGCTTCAACGCCCGTCGGCTCCCCCAATCACACGCCGGAACGGTCTGGACCCTCATGCTCCCCGAGGGCGCGTATCCGGAGCCGGACAGCGTGCCGTTCGAGTCCCTGGGGCGGAACTTCACCTTTCCGCATCGGCTTCCCGTGGACACCGCGCGGGCCGTGGCGGCTTTGGTCGACTATCCGATGATGGACGAGATCACGCTGGCGCTGGCGCTGGAGGGCGTGCGGGTGCGCGAGCTGGGGGCCGACACGGCGCGCACCGACTTCCTGGCCGTGTCGCTCTCGTCCACCGACGGCGTGGGCCACAAGTACGGCCCCGATTCGCGCGAGCAGCACGACCACATGCTGCGGCTCGACCGGTACCTGGGGGCCTTCCTCGACTCGCTGTACCGGATGCGAGACTCGTCCACGATCGTGTTCTCGCTCACGGCGGATCACGGCGTGGCGCCGTATCCTGATTCCGCCCTGGTCACCCGGTATCGGACCGCGCCCGCGGGCCGAGTGAATCCTGTCCCGATCGTGCGCGCCCTGCGTGATTCGTTGTCAGCCGCCGGTGTTGATCCCAGGGGCTTCCTGTGGGACCAGGGAGTGCTCTACCTCGATCCGGTCTACTTCCGCCGTGCAGCCATCAACCGCGATTCGGTGGCGAGGAGATTTGCCCGTGCGGTCGGCGCGCTTCCGGGGGTGTTGCGGGCCGAACCCTACGCGGACCTGGTGAAGAAGGGACCGGCGCACGATGCCATCACCCGACGCTGGCTGCAGATGTTTCCCGACGACCTTCCGGTGGCCGTGGTGGTGACGCTGCGTCCGTACTGGTACTACCAGGGGTGGCGCGATGCCTCGCACGGCACGCCCCACGACTACGATGCGCGCGTCCCCGTCATGTTCTTCGGCGCCGGCATCCGGCCGGGGCGGCACGAGGAGGCGGTGCGCGTGGTGGACATCGCCCCCACCCTGGCGGCACTCCTGCAGCTGCGCCCCATGGAGCGGCTCGACGGGCGCGCACTCACCCGCGCCATTCGTTAGGCATGCGGCGGCGACCCTCGGTGCAGCAGGCGTTCGACGAGGCTCGCTTCGGGGCCACGCGCATCCTCAACGTGCGCGACCCGCTGCTGAGCGGCGCCGAGGCGGTGCGGCGCGCCGATGGATGGTTGCGGGCCAAGCAGGTGGAGTGTGCCGGTGAAGTGCTGATCGTGACCGGACGCGGCGCCGGAAGCGTGGACCAGGTGCCGGTGGTGCGCGAGGAAGTGCGCAAGTTGCTGGCTCGACTGCGACGGGGCGGGGTGGTGTCGGACATCCGGGAGCACACGCCCGGGTCGTTCGCGGTGCGGCTGGCGCCCATGCGCGCCCTGTTCGAGGCCCCTCCGCGAAGCCGAGACGGACACGATCCCCGCCGTCGCACCGCAGGGAAGGACACCTCGACCGGGGCGCCCGCGCACGAACTGCTCGCCGGACTCTCTCCTGCCACGCGCGATCTCCTGCATCGCCTGGCAGTGCACGCCCTGCACGCGCTTGGGCTGGCCGATCCCGATGAGCGATACGTGCAGGGAGAGATGGCGCGGAAGTTCTCCGTGCTGACGCGCGCAGCTGCCGCCTCGGGCGCGCCACTGAGCGAGGCGTGGCTGCGCGACGCAATCGCGCGTGCACTGGACGAGTACGAGAACGAGCTGCGCTGAGCGCCGCGGGTGACG
>CAZVDJ010000048.1:0-14672 GCA_964626245.1 uncultured Gemmatimonadaceae bacterium | reverse complement strand
CGCGCCCGGTGGTGGTGCGGCTCCTCGACCAGGCGCGCCTGAACGTGAACGGGGACGGCTCGTTTCGGTCCGGGGCACTTTCGCGACAGCCGATCGATGGCGCGCGGGGCCTCTCCGTCGACGCGACGCTGGCGGTGCGCATCACCAAGCCGCAATGGCAGGTGATTGCCCTGTCGCTGGTGTCGGCGGGCAAGCGCCCCGTCCCCTCCGAGGCGGAGCGCGCAATGGGAGCGCTGGACAGCTTCGGCGCCCCCGACGGGAACTGCGGCGTGCAGCTGCCGGCCGGCGAGGGCGTGACGCTCGCGCGCAAGATGCTGGCGCACCTCGGCGCGACCGGGGTCACGCTCCCCATTCCCGAGGACGTCGCGATGGGGCGCCGCGTGGCGGTGCGCCTGCAGCTCCTTCCCGACGGGCGCTGCGGCATTGCCGTGGATGGCCGGCAGGTCTTCCTGAGCGAGAGCCGGTTGTCGGGGAGCGGCCAGGTGCAAGTGCTGATCAGCGGCAACGCGCACGAGACCGAGGCGACGGTCGGCGCAGTGCAGCTGTGGACGGGCGTTCGCCCCGGTGTCGCCTGGCAGGGGCGCTGACGGCGCCGCGCGGAGTGCCGTTGCGCCATGGCCGGGGGCGCACACGCGCCACCCGTGCAGACGACGCTACGGGTGCGAGGACCCGTGCAGGTGGAGGATCCGCCATCCGCCGGGATCGTCCCTCCGCATCACCAGCGTGCGACGTTGCGGTCGTCCGCCGCCCGGAAAGGCGTACGAGACGAGCGCGTGACCTTCACCCAGCAGGTCGACGTGCACGTCGGAGAGCACCATGTGCAGGTAGGGCGGGCCCGTGCGCTCGCGACGCATCTGGTCGAAGTACCGCATGAAGCGCGTGATGATGGCGGCGCGTCCCTGCAGGCGCGTGGGCGTGTCGGGAAAGGGGAGGATCGCGCTGGCGTCGTCGCTCCAGCGCGCCGAGAAGCGCGACGAGTCCAGGTTGTTGAAGTCCGTGATGAACGAGTCGAGCGCGGCGCGAACCTCCAGGTGGCGGATGGAGTCAGCGGCGGCGGCGCTGGCCTCCGTGCCGATCGTGACCGCGGTCGTGGTGCGCGCGGGCTGCGCGAACGCGACGCTCGGCGCGAGTGAGCCCGAGAGCCAGCACGATGCCGCAAGGCCGACGCGGGCCAGCGCGTGGCGCGGCGACACTCGGCGACAGATCCGGGGCAGGTCAGCGAACTCGTCCATTCTTGTGCAGCTGAAGGTGTCGTTCGTGCAGGGGAAGGGCACTAAGCGAACTATGGCTGGCGACGTCGTGCGGTGCTACCGTATCCGCCCGCCAGGTGGCGTGAGTCGGTCGGCGATCGGCGGCACGATCCGCAGGGGAGGAGGGAGGGATGACGCGCACGGCGCTCTGCATCGGGATCAACGACTATCCCGGGACGAAGATGGACCTGCGGGGGTGCGTGAACGACGCCTCCGACTGGGCCGCGCTCCTCGAGGGGCGAGGGTTCACCGTCTCGCGACTGCTGGACGGAAAGGCGACGCGGGCGGCGATGCTGGCCGCCATGCGCGAGGCGATCGGTGGCGCGCGCGCGGGCGACCAGGTCGTGATCACCTTCGCCGGGCACGGGACCTACGCGCCTGACGAGTCGGGCGACGAGGAGGACGGGCTCGACGAGGGGCTCTGTCCGTACGACGTGAAGGCGAACGGGCCGATCCTGGACGACGAGATCCATGACCTCTTCGCCGCTCGCAAGGGAGGGGTGCGGCTCGTCCTCATTTCCGACAGCTGCCACTCGGGGACGGTGACGCGTGCCCCGGCCGCCGATCCCGATCCCGACACGCCTCGGCCCCGCTTCATGCCGATGGGGAACTGGATCTCGGACGAGCGGCTGGCGCGGGCCACCGCCCCAGGGAAGGCGACGCGGAAGAAGACGGTGCGATCGCCGTGGAAGGCGTCGGTGGCGACCGCGCTGGGCGACGTGCTCCTGGCGGGGTGCGAGGAGGGGCCCGACAACGTCTCCTACGATGCGGTGATCGCCGGGCGCCCCAACGGGGCGTTCACGTACTACGCGCTCAAGGCGCTCACGCGCCTCCCCGACGGCGCGACGTACGCGCAGTGGCACGACGAGATCTGTCGTTCGCTTCCGTCGGCCAACTATCCGCAGTCGCCGCAGCTCTTTGGCGCAGCCGACTCCTTCGATCGCCCCGTCTTCGGCTGATCCCGGACCTCACTCGCCCCTCGCATGTCCAACGACGCGACGCCGCTGCGGCTGACCCTGACGGGTGCGCCGATCAAGAACCCGCCGGTGCCGGACCTGCTGCGCGCGGCCCCCACGCGCCGCGACTCGGGGGTGGTCGATCCGCTCCTCCCCGACGACTACCTCAAGGTCGTGCACGCGTACGACCTGGGGAGCGCGGCGCGCTCGACCGCGGCCGGGCAGCGCGCCGTGGAGATCGACGTCACGGCGGGACAGCTCGTGGTGCTCGAGCTTCCCGACGGCACGACGCTCATCACCAGCGGCGAGCACTTCCGGCGCGACCTGGAGCGCGCCGCGCCCGAGGCGGTCACCGATGGACGCGTGGTGCTGGACGACGTGGCCCCGCGCGGCGCGGCGTCTCGCGGCATCAAGGAGACGTTAGGCCGGTTTGTCTCCAGGATCTTCGTGCTGGACCGGAAGGCGGTGGCGGACGCGATCCTGGAGGAGGCACTCGACCGCCTGCGGGATACGGCGAAGGAGGCGATCGTCGATCGGGTGCGCGACCTGGGCGACTGGAGCGCGAGCCGCCTGGCGATGCGCGCCCTGATGTGGGCCATCGAGAAGCGGCTCCCCACCGAGGAGGGGCTGTATCACTGGAGCAGCGGACGCATTGCGGCCGACGGGCTCCGGCGCGCGGAAGACCCGCGTCTGGCCCAGGAAGTCCAGCGGGGGCGCTGCCTCGTCTTCATCCATGGCACCGGCTCGCACACCGCGGGGGCCTTCGGCGACCTGCGCGTGGTGGCCGAGGAGGCGCAGCTGGACTGGGACGAACTCGTGAAGCGCTACGAGGGGCGGATCTACGGCTTCGAGCACCGCTCGCTGTCACGCAGCCCGATCGAGAATGCCATCCTCCTGGCGCGCACGCTCCCCGACGACGCGACGGTCGACCTGGTGTCGCACTCACGCGGAGGGCTGGTGGGCGACCTCCTGGCCCTCGACTGGAGCGACGAGGCCCAGGTGGAGCGACGGATCGTCGCCTTCCGGCGCTTCCGCGAGCGGCACAACAAGGACGTGAAGGACTTCGACGAGGCCGACGAGGAGGATCGCGCGGCGCTGCGCACGCTGGCCACCATCGCGCGGGGCAAGCGCCTGACGATCGGGCGATACGTGCGCGTTGCATCGCCATCCAACGGCACGCTGCTGGCCGGGGCCAACCTGGACATGTTCCTCTCCGGCTTCCTCACGGTGCTGGGAACGGTCACCACGCTGCAGGCGAGCCCGTTCTACATCGCCTTCAAGCGCGCCGTGCTGGAGATCATCCGGCACCGCGCCGATGCGCGCATCGTGCCCGGGCTGGAGGCGATGCTCCCCGGCTCGGCGCTGTCTCGCTTCTTGCGGCTGTCGACGCCGCGCACCGGGGTGGAGCTGGGGGTCATCGCCGGCGACATCCAGGGATCGGCGCGCTTCAAGCGACTGGTCGAGTTCCTGGCCGACTGGGCGGTCTTCTCCCGCACGGAGAACGACCTCGTCGTCGACACCGCGTCGATGGACGCAGGGATCGCCGCGAGCGCGAGGGGTTATCGCCTCCTCAGCCAGGGGCCGCTCGTCGACCACGTCTCGTACTTCTCCAACGCCGAGTCGCGTCGGGCCATGGCGCTCTGGCTCACGTCGGCCGACGTGAGCAAGGTGAGCGGATTCCAGCCGCTCCCGCGTCCCTTCGTCGACGCAGCGCGCCCTCCGAAGGCGCGCACCGGGCGTGCGGGTGCGCGTGGCACGGCCGAGACGCGCCCGGTCGTCTTCGTCCTGCCGGGTGTCATGGGAACGCACCTGGCGGTCGGCCAGACGCGCATCTGGTTCGATCCGCTGCACATCGCGAACGGGAGGTTCAGCGACCTGGCGCTCGACGCGAGCGCGCGCGTCACGCCGGAGCGCCTGTTCGACATGTTCTACGGCGATTTGTGCGAGGCACTGGGTGCGGATCACGACGTGCGCCCCTTCCCGTACGACTGGCGACTCTCGGTGGTGGATGCCGCGAAGCGATTCTCCGGCGAGCTGCGCCTGGCGCTGAACCAGACCAAAGCGGCGAAGCAGCCCGTGCGGATCGTGGCGCACAGCATGGGCGGACTGGTGGTCCGGGCGGCGGCGGCGCTGGACGGGGACCTCTGGGACGAGTTCCTCGACCGCGACGGCGCGCGCTTCATCATGCTCGGCACGCCGAACCAGGGATCGCACCAGATGGTCGCGACGCTCCTGGGCAAGGGCGACATGGTGCGCAAGCTCGCCATGCTGGACGTGTCGCACGACCTGCAGTGGCTGCTCGACAAGGTGAAGGCCTTCCCCGGAGCGCTGCAGCTGCTGCCGCGCCCCGGCTTCCAGGATGTCGGCGACGCGTGGAAGACGAACTACCACGATCCGGCGGAATGGGTGAAGCTCAAGGAGCTCGTCACCGACTTCTGGTTTGGCGACAGGATCGCCGCCGTGCCTGGCGAGGAAACGCTGAACGCGGTGCGGGAGCTCTGGACACTCGCCGGCTTCGAGGCAGACAAACCGTCGATCCCAGGCGACCACGCGGACAAGGTGATCTACGTCTGCGGCTCGGCACCAAACACCCCGTGCGGGCTGACCGCCCGCGAGGTGAACCAGGGGCGCGAAGGTCCCCTCAAGCTCGTGGGAACGCCGGAGGGCGATGGCACGGTGACCTGGCGGTCGGGGTTGATCGAGGGAATCGGCGCGTCGTACCAGATGGACGCGGCGCACGGAGACCTGGCCTCGACGACTGGGCACTTTGGCGCGCTGCGGGAACTGCTGGTCGTGGGGAAGACGGAGCAGCTGCCCAAGGCAACGCTGGAGGCCGCACGACGCGACGGCGCCAGGGCGGCGACCGTTGTGTACGACGCGCCGCCCGCCGCCGTTCCGACCGACCTCGAGCTGGCGCAGAGCATCTTGGGTGGCGGGAGCGGAGGGCGGACGGGCGAGACCGTTGCGCAGACGGGCGTGCTGCACGTCGGTTGTGCGGCGATGGACCTTCGGTACGCGACCGCGCCCATCCTGGTGGGGCACTACCAGCAGGATCCGATTGCCGGCGCGGAAGGGGTCATCGATCGCGACGTCGTGGGCGGTGAGCTCACCTGGCGCAATCACCTGGGGCTGTACGCGGGCGCGGTGGGGACTGCCACGGCAGTGCTGGTCGACGAGAACGACCAGGAGCTGGCGCGGGGGACGCGGCGCGGCGCCGTGGTCACCGGACTTGGCGAGTACGGCTCGCTCACCGTCGGCTCGCTCACGGAGTCGGTGCGGGTGGCGGCCCTTCGATACCTGCTCACGGTCGCCGAGCGGTCGGGAGCGGTCGACGACGATGGTACGGCGACCGAGACCAAGGAGGAGGCGCCGCGCGGGCTGGCACTCTCGTCGCTGCTGCTCGGGCACAACTCCACGACGAACATCAGCGTTGGCGACTCGGTGCACGCGATCGTTCGCGGGGTGCTCGAGGCCAATCGGCAGTTTGCCCGGGCCAAGCGTCGCGGACCGCTCTATCGCATCGAGCGCCTGGAGATCATCGAGCAGTATCTCGACGTCGCAATCACCGCCGCGCGCGCCCTGCGTGCCGTCGAGTCGCACTTTGACGCCGACGCGGCCGACCTCGGGATGCGCGTGAAGGCGGCGGCGGCGCTCCGGTCGGGCGAGGGGGTGCGCCCGCGGCTCGACGTCCAGGCGGGGATGGGGTACTGGCCGCGGCTGAGCGTGACACAAACGATCGACAGCACGCACGCTCCGGACGCGGCGGCGCCGCCGCCCGCGGACGCCGGTGCCCGAGGCCAGGGCGCGGCGGCTGGTGACGGCAAGGAGGGGCGCAAGAAGAATCGCGCGCGGGTGGCCACCTCGCTCAAGTACGTCTACCTGGGGCAACGGGCCCGCGCGGAGATGGTGGAGGCGGTGCGCCAGCCGGGGCTGGTGGAGCGCCTGGTGGCCATGTCGGTGCGGCAGCCGAGCTACAACCCGGAGCTGGCCAACACCCTCTTCCAGCTCATGGTGCCGCTCGACTTCAAGGAAGTCGCGCGGCAGATGGACTCGATGCTGCTCGTGCTGGACGAGCTCACCGCGAACTTCCCGTGGGAGTTGCTCGCCAGCGGCGGGCAGCCGCTCGTCAGGCGCACCAAGGTGGTGCGGCAGTTCGTCACCGGCGGCTGGCGACGACGCGTGCGCTCCACGGTCGACCGCACGGCGTACATCGTCGGCAATCCGTCCACCGCGGAGTTTCGGCGCTTCTTTCCCGATCCGTCGTCGCGTGACGAGGGGCGGGGCGACCTGCCCAACCTCCCGGGCGCCGAACAGGAGGCCTACGCCGTGTCGCGCCTGCTGCGAACCGCCGGCTACGAGACCAACGAGGCAATCGGGCGCGACCAGGTGGCGGTCGACGTGATCACTCGGCTCTTCCAGCGCCCGTATCGCATCGTGCACGTGGCGGCCCACGGCGAGTTCGACATCGAGGCCGCGGATGGCTCACGGCGCAGCGGCGTGATCCTCTCCAACGGGCTCATGCTCACGCCCGCCGAGATCGAGCAGATGGAGATCGTCCCTGACCTCGTCTTCCTCAACTGCTGTCACCTGGGGGTGGTGGACGACACCGAGGTACGGCGCGACGTGGCATACAACCGCCTGGCGAGCAGCCTGGCGCGCCAGCTCATCGAGATGGGAGTGCGCGCGGTCGTGGTGGCCGGCTGGGCGGTGGATGACGCGGCGGGGAAGCTCTTCGCGGAGACGTTCTACCAGGCGCTGCTGGTGGAGGGGACGCAGTTTGGCGAAGCCGTGCACCTGGCGAGGCAGGCCACGTACCGGGCGTTCAGTGGCAGCACGACCTGGGGAGCGTTCCAGGCGTACGGCGATCCGAGCTTCGTGATGGATCCCGCGCGCGGCGCGGCGAGCGGGAGCCAGCGCGGGGCCTCGTACGTCGATCCGCACGAACTGCTCGATGCGCTCGAGCAGCTGCGGGAGTCGCTCCGCCGGCC
This sequence comes from uncultured Gemmatimonadaceae bacterium, assembly GCA_964626245.1. Taxonomy (GTDB): domain Bacteria; phylum Gemmatimonadota; class Gemmatimonadetes; order Gemmatimonadales; family Gemmatimonadaceae; genus SCN-70-22. The sequence goes on along the minus strand of CAZVDJ010000048.1, from coordinate 7,478 downwards.
AGGGGGACGGGCGCGGTCCAAGACGCTCGCGGCGCTGCAACGCGACGTGGAGGGGTTGCTGGCGCGGAGTCCCGAGGCCTGGGCCACGCGCGGGGATGTGCGATATCGGCTGGGGATGCTCTTCGCCGAGTTTGGGGAGGAGGGATTCCCGCTCGCGATCGACAGCTTCCAGCAGGCGGTCGCCCGCGAGGAACGCGCCGAGTGGGTGCCGATCAAGGCGATCGAGCAGCTGGCGAACATGGAAGGGCGGTGGGGCGAGAAGTTGCAGGAGGGGGACGCCGTCCCCGACGAGGCGACGGTTCGCCGCGCGAGCATCCGGCTATTGCGGCTGGCGGACGCCCTCTCGCCCGAGGGGAAGCTGGGGCCGGAGCCGCTCACACCGGAACGGTGTGCCCTGCTGGGCAGTGCGTACAAGCGACTCGCGGCGGTGCAGGCGCGGAGCGGCGGGGACTTCACGGAGGCGCTCCTTGAATCAGCAACCTGGTACGAGCGGGGGATGGGAGCGAAGGACGGCGAGTCGTTCCATGCCTACTGCGCCATCAATGTCGCCTGGATCCAGGCGCTGCAGGGGGGCGAAGGAGAGGGATCCGACCTGGCGCGACGCGTGGCCGGCGAGGCACGCGCCCGTTTCGCCAACTCGCGTCAGTACTGGGACGCCCTCCTGCCCGCCGATGCCCGTCTCGCGCTCGCACTGACCGGACGCCAGCTCGACGCCGTATTCGCGCCCGGCAATGTGGTTGACCGCGAGCTCGACGAAATTGCGGACGGATATCGTCAGGCACGATCGTCGGTGATCGAGCTGGACAAGAGCTGGGATTCGATCATCACCCAGATCGAACTGTTGAAGGTCTTCGCCCGTCCTCTCGGACGTGCTGAGCTAGCCGACAATCTCGCGCTGCTGCTCGAGCGCCTGGGCAGGGGTAATCGTGCCAGGCATGGGGCAGGGAGCCCGCCCGAGCGCCGCGCGTCGGTGAACACGACACCAGGCGCGGCACCCGAGGAGACGCCTGCAGCCGAGGCGCCACCCGCGGCGCAGACGTCAGTCGACACGACCAAGTCACGCGCGCGGCGCAAGCGTTCTCGCCGCAGGGAGCAGTGACGCGCACACCTGGCCTACACCGCCTCGTACATCGCCTCGAATCGCTCGCGCGCCACGGCGTACGCGTCGGTCCCGCCGATGTCGTTCGACACCAGGTAGTCGCCGGCCAGGTACGATGTGGCGCCCTCCTTGGTACGGATCGATCCGGCCGCCTGGGCCTGCTCGGCCCACACGATCGCGACCTTGCGATACCTGCCGGGGCCGGCCGCCTCGTATGTCGACGCGAAGACCGCGGCATCGACGGTGTAGATGTCGCCGTCATTCTCCACCAGCCAGTCACCCGGCTTGCAGCGCTGCACGGCGCCCCACTTGTGATACGTGAAGCCGTCGGTCTCCAGCCGCAATTGCACGGCGGTGACCAGGGCGTCGCTGCGCTTGCGGTATCGGCGTCGTTCGGTCACGGGTGCGGTGCCGCGGGGAGAAGCGAGGGTGCGTGACGGGACGATAGGCGCCCGGCGTGCCGCCGGGAAGCCACCGCCCCGTCCGCACGCAGGACGCTACTCCCCGCGCACCGCCTCCAGCACGTCGACGCGAGCGGCGCGACGCATGGGGACGAGGCAGGCGATCACCGCCACCAGCGCGATGGTCCCCGACACCGTCACGAAGGTGAGCGGGTCGAAGGGCGAGACGCCATAGAGCAGCGATTGCGTGAGGCGAGCGAGCGCCAGCGCTCCCGCCACGCCGATCACGATGCCCAGGCCGGCAATCGTGGCCCCCTGCCCGAGCACCAGCCGCACCACCTGCGCCGCCCCCGCGCCGAGCGCCAGGCGAATCCCGATCTCGCGCTGCCGTTCGGCGACCATGTAGGAGAGGATGCCGTAGGTCCCGATGGCCGCCAGCAACAACGCCACGGCGGCAAAGAGCCCGAGCAGGAGGGAGAGGAAACGCTGGCGTACGAGCGAGTCGCCGACGACCTCCTCCATCGTCCGCAGCTGCACGATGGGGAGCGTCGGATCCATCGCCGACACCGCGCTGCGAATGCTCCCCGAAAGCGCCGAGAGGGGCTGGGTGGTCTGCAACACGAGGTTCATCTGCCGCGGGACGAAACCCAGGATGCGCGGCGACTGCTCGAAGTTCAGGTACAGCTCCGTTCCCGCCGGGGCGTCCAGGCCACCCTGCTTCACGTCTTTGGCCACGCCCACGATGGTGAACCAGGGGACGTTCGGGCCGAAGGAGGGGCGCAGGCGGCGGCCGATGGGGTTCTGGTCTGGGTAGAAGCGCCTGGCGAGCGCCTCGTTGATGATGGCCACCGGGCCGCCGGCGGCGTCCCGGGCGTCGAAGGGTCGTCCGTCGACGATGCGAATCCCCATCGCCTCGAAGTAGCCCGCGGTCGCACCCTGGTAGTAGTCCACGTTCGACGGCGGGTCGCCGGGCTTGGGCGCGTACCCCTCGAAGTCCGTGTCGTTGGCGTTGACCTGCCGGAAGGGAGGCAGGCCCTGCATCGCTGCGGCGCGCGTGACTCCCGGAATCTCCGTCAGGCGGCGCGTGAGGTCGGTGATGAACTGCGCCGCGCGCTGCGAGTCGGGGTACGTGGCCGCCGGCAGCACCAGGCCGAAGGTCACGCGCCCCTCGGCGTCGAAGCCGGCATCGACGTTGGTGAGGTTGCTGAAGGTGCGGATCAGGAGCCCCGCGCCGATCACCAGCATGACGGCGAGGGCGACTTCGGCCACGACCAGTCCGCGCCGGACGCGATTGCGCCCCGCGCCAACCGTCGTCCGGACGCCGCCCTCCTTGATGGCGGCCGTGACCGCCTGCTCGCCCATGTGCAGCAGCGGGGCGAGGCCGAAGACCAGCCCGGTCGCCAGCGCAACACCAACCGTGAAGAGCAGCACGGCGGGATCGAGCGTGATCTCGGCGGCGCGCGGGATGCTCTCGGGATTGGCGGCCAGGAGGGCCTTGAGTCCCCAGAAGGCCAGCCCCAGCCCAAGCGTTGCCCCCAGCACGGAGACGACCACCCCCTCGGCCATGAACTGCCGCAGCACGCGCAGGCGGCTGGCGCCAAGCGCGGTGCGCACGGCGAACTCCTTGTGGCGCGACTCGGCGCGCGCGAGCAGGAGGTTGGCCACGTTGGCGCAGGCGATGAGGAGCACCAGGGCCACGGCTCCCTGCAGCACCCAGAGCGCCTGCTTCACGCTGCCCACCACCTCGTCCTGCAGCGGCACCATCTGCATCCGGTGGGTGGAGTCGTTGGGGACATGCGTGTCGCCGGCCCACTCCCGCCACTGGCGCAGCATCCCCTCCATCTCGGACGTCGCCTGCGCCTGTGTCGCCCCAGTGCCCAGGCGGCCGACCAGGTACAGGAAGTGTGAACCGCGATTCTGCCGGTTGGCCGGATCCAGGCCGAGCGGGAGCCAGAGTTGCGTCTTGCTGTCGTGCAGGTCGAAGCCGGGGGGCATGATCCCGGTGACGGTGGCGGCCACGCCTTGCACCTGCACGCGCCGCCCCACGACGTCCGGGTCGCCACCAAAGGTCCGCTGCCAGATCTCGTGCGACAGCACGACGACCGGGTCGCCGTTGGGCACGTCCTGCTCCGCGGTGAAGACCTGGCCGTGCCGCGCGCGCACGCCGAGCACCTGGAACATGTTGGCGGTGACGAAGGCGGCGTTCACGCGTTCGGGACGGTCGCCCTCACTCAGGTTCTGCGCGCCGGTGCGGAAGGCGGCGACCGCCGAGAAGGTGCGCGTGCGCTCCGCGAAGTCGAAGTATTCGGGCGGGGAGATCCAGAACTTCTGGAATCCCAGCGTCGGGAACTGGCTCGTGATGAACATCAGCCGGTCGGGAGCGGGATAGGCGAGCGGCCGCCGCACCACCCCGTTGATGACCGAGAAGATGGCGCTGTTCGCCCCGATGCCGAGGCCGATCGTGATCACTGCGAGGGTGGCAAATGCGGGCGACCGTCGCAACAGGCGCACGCCGTAGCGCACGTCCTGCCAGGTGGACGCGAGCGTCGCGCCAGGGCGCGCGTCGCGCACCTCTTCCTTGATCTGCGCCAGCCCACCCGCCTCGAGTCGTGCCTGTCGCACCGCCTCGTCGCGGCCCATCCCGGCACGCACCTTCTCCTCGACCAACAGGTCGAGGTACGCGCGCACTTCCCGGTCCATGTCGCGCTGTGGTACCGAGCGGCTCAGCAGGGAGCGAAGGAAGCCCATGGTCAGGTGGCCTCGAGGGCGAAGGAGATGGCAAGGGAGACCCGCCGCCATTGGAAGACACCGGCCTCCAGTTGCCGCTTGCCGGTGGCGGTGAGCCGGTAGAAGCGCGCGCGCCGGTTGCTCTCGGAGGTTCCCCACGAGCCCACCACCCAGCCCGCATCCTCCATGCGGTAGAGTGCGGGAAAGAGGGAGCCAGGCTTCACCTTGAAGGTGCCGCGCGTGATGTCCTCCACCCGGCGCGCAACGCCGAGTCCATGCAGCGGCGCCAGGGCGAGCGCCTTGAGGATGAGCAGGTCCAGTGTTCCCTGGACCAGGTTGGTGGGGGACGCAGGCACGAGACGAGGAGGCGGGCGAGTGGGCGAGCCAGTGGGCGAGCGAGTGTGCGAACGCTGCGGCCGCCGCGTCGTCACGGGGGTCGCACGCGCTTCATATAGAACGTCTATATGGACAGCGCGTGACGCCGAATGGTTTGGGGCAGGCGGGCGGAGGGAGGGGACGAGCCGCGCGCCGCGACTGGCCGCGCGCGGGCCTAACGCCCGCCGGTGAATCGTTCGAGGGTGTAGATCGTGGGGGCGTCTCGCCCGTCGAGCACGGCGCGCCAGCGATGCTCGCCGAGCCGTATCCAGGTAAAGCCGCCCCGCCCTGGGGTCACGGATTCAAAGCGGGCCGTGTCGCCCTGCACGCGCGCCAGCCTCGATTGCGCCCTCTCGCCGCGCAGCTTGTGCGCCGTCCCCCCGCGCCACTCGATAGTCGACGTCGCGCTCGGCCTGGCGAACGTCGCGTCGGGGAACTCCCGCTGCTCGATGGTGGAGTCGTTGAGGACGACGTACTCCTCGTAGAAGGCGGCGTAGCCTCCGCCCGATCCCACCCAGCGACCTGCGAGCCAGCGCAGCGACGCGAACGCGTCGCGCGAGATGGTGGCGATCGGTGTCGACTGCGCGAGGGCCTCGGGCCCGGGGATGCAGCAGAGCGCGAGAGTCACCGCGACGAGGCCCTGCAGGCTGCCAAGAAGCGAGAGGCGCATGGGAGTCGGTTCCCGTGTGAAGGCGTGAATGGCGCGCGATCGCGCGCGATGCCGCACCGTACGCGCGCGAGGCGGGTCCGGTGCCACGGACCCGGAGCTCTTGCACGTCGCACACACCCGCGGGCGCCGCCGGGGCGCGCGACCGCGGGTCGTGCCCGACTATCGCGCGCGCAGGCGGATCGCCGCGCCTCCCCCGGGCGCCAGCGCCAGGTGCAGTGTATCGCGCGCGGTCACGGTCGTCGACGAGATGGTGATGGCGAGCGGGTTGGAGAGCCAGTGCGCGCCCGGGCCGTCGGCGTAGCGCTCGGCCACGTACTCGCGCCCCGGGACCAGGAAGTCGAGCGGCACGTCGAAGGAGCGCGGCTGCTCGTCGGTAATGGCGCCCACGAACCATCGGTCGGCGCCGCGCTCCTTGCGCGCCACGACCACGAAGTCGCCGATGGCTCCGTGCACGACGCGCGTGGTATCCCAGTCGACGGCCAGGTCGCGGATGAACTGGAACGCCGGTTGGCCGGCGTAGCTCTCGATGACGTCGGCGGCCATCTGCACGGGGGAGTACAGCACCACGTAGTTGGCGAGCTGCTTGGCGAGCGTGGTGCGCACGCGGGGCTGGTCGGGTGTTCGCGCCGCGCCTGACGAGCCGGCGAGCAGGAGGTCGAAGATCCCCGGCGTATAGTCCATGGGCCCGGCGAGCAGGCGGGTGAAGAAGAGGATCGTCTCGTGTTCCGGCGGGTTGCCGCCGTCGGGCCCCCCCGCGTTGTACTCCTGCCCGCGCGCCCCCTCGCGGCTGAGCATGTTGGGCCAGGTGCGGCGCTCGCCCGTGTCCATGATGGGTTCGTGCGCGTTCACGGTGAGGCCGTAGCGCGCCGCCGTCTCGATCACCCGGCGATGGTGCCGCACCATGAACTGCCCGGTGTGCGCATGTCCCTGCGCGGTGCGGTCGTTGACGTAGCCCGTCTTGATGGCGGTGACGCCCAGCGCGCGGTACAGGGCGAAGGCGCTGTCGAGCTGGCGCTCGTAGTTGGCAATGCCCATCGCCGTCTCGTTATGCACGATGAGGGAGACGCCTCGCTCGCGTGCATGCTGGGCCACAGCCCGCAGGTCGTAGTCGGGATAGGCGCGGGTGAACGAGAAGCCGCGCCCGAACGTCCCGATCCAGTCGCCATCCCACCCGACGTTCCACCCTTCCACCAGCGTGCCGCCCAGCCGGTTGGCGGCCGCAAAGTCGATGTAGCGCTTCGCGTTGGCGGTGGTGGCACCGTGCCTGGGACCCGAGTGCCAGGTGTACATCCCGGCGTGCATCCCCCACCAGATGCCGTTGTAGGTCATGGGGGTGATCCACCGCGTGTCGGGAATGCGGGACGGGGGGTTGAGGTTGAGGCCCAGGACCGACGGGACGAGCGCCCGGGGCGAATCCGCCAGCTGCACCGTCCGCCAAGGCGTGAGAAACGGGGTCTGGCCGCGGACCTTGTCGCCATTGGCCCAGGGGGAAAGCGCGGGGCGCAAGGTGCGCTCGCCCACGCGCGCCAGGTCCATCGCCGCGTAGTCCTCCAGGTGCGCCTCGTGCAGGACCACGACGGGGCCCCCCTGCATCTCCAGCGTCAGCGGCGTGCGCACGCTGTCGAGCATGCTCACCGGCGACGAGGCGTAGAGGAATTCGTAGCGGTCCATCGCCCGGCGATTGGCGGGAATCCACCAGGCCCTGGCGTTGTCTGCGAGCGCGAACTCCGTGAGTTCGTCGGCGATGCGAAAGGCGCCCAGGTTCGGCTGGCGCGGCAGCTCGTAGCGGAAGGCGATACCGTCGTCGAAGGCGCGGAAGATCACGCGCAGCTGCCGGCGAAGCGCCGCCCGCTCCGCCACCAGCACGCGAAGTTCGGTGTGGCGATCGCGGATGGTGGCCACTTCTCCCCACGGCTGCGTCCAGCTGGTGTCGGCGGCGGCACGGGCCGTGTCGACGAGGCGCATGTTGGCGCCCAGCGCGGGGGCGCCGCGCAAGGCAAAGCCCAGGCGCGACGGGAGGATCACCTTGCGGGCGTCGCGCGAGAGTGCCCACGTCAGCCACCCGTCGCGCAGCTCCACGGTGAGGACGTTGCGGCCGTCGGGTGAGGCGAGCGTGAGCGCCGGCTGCGCGGCGGCGCGAGCGGGGAGTACGGCGGCGAACATCGCGGCCAGCAGGGCGGGGACGGCGAAGGACGGCATGAGTCGT